>JBGSJU010000322.1:0-4665 GCA_041741655.1 Rhodobacterales bacterium | reverse complement strand
GGGTTGCCGCCCGCGCCGCCTCGGACGGGCAGAAGGTTTTCGGCGCGCGGGCGCGCGCAGGGTCCATCAGGATCGCGGCGACCTGCGCATCCGATGGACCCTTTGGGTGGGTCATTGCCCCAGCTTACCCCAGTGCGTCGTTGCAGCGGGCGCAGGTGCCGGGATGGGCATGGGTGCCCACATCGGGCAGGATTTTCCAGCAGCGCTGGCATTTTTCCCCATCCGCCAGGGCAAAGACCACCGCCACACCCGGCACATCGGGCAGGGTGAAGGCGTCGCCGGGGGCCGCATCCCTGGTCAGGTGCAGGTCGGACGTGATGCACAGGTCGGCAAAATCCACGCCCTGCAACACCGTTAGCAGCGCCGGGTCCGTCACATGCACCACCGGCGCCGCTTCCAGCGAGGCGCCGATGACCTTGGCGGTTCGGCTGATCTCCAGCGCGCCATTGACGACGCGGCGGGCGGCACGAATGGCGTCCCAGCGGCTGGCCAGCGCATCGTTGCGCCATGCGGCAGGCGTATCGGGGATATCGGTCAGGTGGACAGACGAGGTGTCGCCCGGAAAACGGTCCAGCCAGACTTCTTCCATGGTGAACACGAGGATCGGGGCCAGCCACGTGGTCAGACGGTGGAACAGCAGGTCCATGACCGTGCGCGCGGCCCGTCGGCGGGGTGTGTCGCCGTCGCAATAGAGCGTGTCCTTGCGGATGTCGAAATAGAAGGCCGACAGATCGACGGTGGCAAAGGTGAACACCGCCTGAAACACGCCCTGAAAATCATAGGCGGCGTAGCCCTTGCGCACCACGTCATCGAGTTCGGCCAGCCGGTGCAATACCCAAGCCTCCAGTTCCGGCATGTCGGCCGGGGCGACACGGTCGGCTTCGGAAAAGTCGGCCAACGAGCCCAGCAGGAACCGCATGGTGTTGCGCAGCCGGCGATAGCTGTCGGCAACGCCCTTCAGGATCTCTTTGCCGATGCGCAGGTCGGCAGTGTAATCCGACTGCGCCACCCACAGCCGCAGGATATCCGCGCCGTATTCGTCGATGACCTGTTGCGGGGCGACGGTATTGCCCAGCGATTTGGACATCTTGTTGCCCTTTTCATCCAGCGTGAAGCCATGGGTCAGCACGCCCCGATACGGCGCGCGCCCGATGGTGCCGCAGGCCTGCAACATCGATGAATGGAACCAGCCGCGATGCTGGTCGGTGCCTTCCAGATACAGGTCCGCGATGCCGTCGGTGGACCCGTCTGCACGATCGCGCAGCACGAAGGCGTGGGTCGATCCGCTGTCGAACCAGACATCGAGGATGTCGAACACCTGATCGTAATCGTCGGGGGGCACGAGGCCGGAGAGGAAGCGCACTTTCGCCCCCGGCAGATACCAGCAATCCGCGCCTTCGGCCTCGAACGCGGCGACGATGCGGGCGTTGACGTCGGGGTTGCGCAACAGGAAATCCGGGTCGGTCGGTTTCGCGCCGCGTTTGGTGAAACAAGTTAGCGGAACGCCCCAAGCGCGTTGGCGCGACAACACCCAATCGGGCCGTGCCTCGATCATCGAATAGAGCCGGTTGCGCCCGGTCTGGGGCGTCCATGTCACCAGTTGGTCGATGGAGGTCAGCGCACGCTGGCGGATGGTTTCGCCATATTGGTCCTGCCCGTCACCCACGGGGCGGTCGATGGCGGCGAACCATTGCGGGGTGTTGCGGTAGATCACCGGGGCTTTGGAGCGCCACGAATGCGGGTAGGAATGTTTCAGCTTGGCTTTCGCGAACAATGCACCCGTGCCCGCCAGCGCCTTGATATTGCTGACGTTGGCCGGGCCTTCCTTGCCATCGGGCAGGATGATGTGCTGCCCGCCGAACAGGGGCAGATCGGCGCGGTAGCTGCCATCGGCCTCGACGTTGTAGGTCATTGGCAGGTTGTGACGCTGGCCAAGGATGTAGTCGTCATCGCCGTGGCTGGGCGCGGTATGGACGAACCCGGTGCCCGCGTCATCGGTCACATGGTCGCCGGGCAGCATGGGCACGTCGTAGTCCCATTCGCCGTTACCGCCCGCGATGCCGCGAAACGGGTGGGCGAGGACTGTGGCCTTTTCATGCCCCAAACCATCAAAGCCGCCGATGCCACAAAGGCGTTTAGCTTCAGACTTGGCCTGCGCAAACACTACACTAGCCAAGTTGTCCGCGAGGATAATCAGCTCTCCGGAGACAGCAGCGCTTCCTTCAGCCGCGTTGGTAACACGGTATAGGCCGTAGGAGACCTCCTTATTGAAGGCTACTGCCCTGTTTTGAGGGATTGTCCAAGGCGTCGTAGTCCAGATCAAAACGGACGCTGAACGCGCCATCTCGAAGAGTTTCGAACCCGACTCCAATTGGTCGCACTGGAAGAAGGCATTTCCTAGTTGAGCTACCCTGAACCGCACCCAAACCTGATGCGAGGTATGGTCGTGATATTCCACCTCCGCCTCGGCCAGCGCGGTCTTTTCCACCGGCGACCACATCACGGGTTTGGAGCCCTGATAGAGCGTGCCGGTCATCAGGAATTTCATGAACTCCTCGGCGATCACGCGTTCGGCGTGGTAGTCCATCGTCAGATAGGGCCGGTCCCACGCACCGGTGATGCCCAGCCGCTTGAATTCGTCGCGCTGGATGTCGATCCAGCCTTCGGCGAATTTGCGGCATTCCTGCCGGAACGTGACCAGATCGACGTCATCCTTGTTCAGGCCTTTCGCGCGATACTGCTCCTCGATCTTCCATTCGATGGGCAACCCGTGGCAATCCCAGCCGGGGATGTAGCGCGCGTCGCGGCCCATCATCTGCTGGCTGCGCACCACCATGTCCTTCAGCACCTTGTTCAGGGCGTGGCCGATATGCAGGTGGCCGTTGGCATAGGGCGGGCCGTCATGCAGCGTGAAGGGCGCGCGACCCGATCCGTGCGCGGCCTTTTCGCGCAGCCGGTCATAGACCCCGATCCGCGCCCAGCGGTCCAGCCACGCGGGTTCACGCTGTGGCAGGCCCGCGCGCATCGGAAATTCGGTTTTGGGCAGGTTCAGCGTGTCTTTGTAGTCGGGCA
This sequence comes from Rhodobacterales bacterium, assembly GCA_041741655.1. GTDB lineage: Bacteria > Pseudomonadota > Alphaproteobacteria > Rhodobacterales > Rhodobacteraceae > UBA9554. Next base: position 1,593 of record JBGSJU010000322.1, on the reverse strand, counting down.
AAGCGGTGTCGGGGCACATGGCGGGCGTCCTTAGTGCGGAATATCGGGGAGGGGTGGCGAAACGCCGCTGTCCCGGCGCCCCTGATCAGGACGCCGGGCCGGTAATTCGGGAAATGACCAAGAACCGGACCCGCATGCGCCGCGTTATAGGCAGGGGCGCGGGGGGCGTCCAGAGGGACAAACCGCCGCCTTGCCCCGGCCTTTGGACCGAGGCAAGGTCCGCGTATGGATCCTTTGGCGAAATTCGACATCTCACGCGACGACATCGCCCATGTCGTGGCCGCGTTCTATGCGCTGGTGCGACAGCATCCGGGGCTTGGGCCGGTGTTCGCGGTGCACGTCCATGACTGGCCCGCGCATGAGGAAAAGGTGACGCGGTTCTGGGCCAATGCGATCCTGAACGAACGCGACTATGACGGCAATGTCATGACCACGCACCAGAACGCGGGCAATGTGCGGCCCGGCATGTTCGGCACATGGCTGGACCTGTTCGACCTGACCCTGCGCCACGAACTGACCCCGGATCAGGCGGCGGCGTGGTCGGCCTTGGCGCATCGGATCGGGCGCAGCTTGCGCGCCGGGGTGACCGAGCGCATGCGCGGGCCGGGGGGTGTGCCGATTTTGCGCTAGGCGCGGCTGACGCAGGTTTGACCGCCGCGTGCTTGCGCGCCCGTCACATATCCGTCATATCCGCGCGATGACCGTGCAATCCAAGGCCCTTGCTGTCCACCTGCTGACCGCCTCGGGCGCGGTTTTTGCCATGCTGGCGCTGCTGGCGGCGGTCGAGGAAAAATGGTCGCTGATGTTCCTGTGGCTGGTGGTGGCGTTCTTTGTCGATGGCATCGACGGGCCGCTGGCACGGCGCTACGACGTGAAACAGAACGCGCCCACCTTTGACGGCGAGCTGCTGGATCTGATCATCGACTACCTGACCTATGTGTTCATCCCGGCCTACGCGCTGTTCAAACACCCCGATCTGCTGCCGGGCTGGACCGGATGGGTGGCGATCATCATCATCACCTTCGCCAGCGCGCTCTATTTCGCCGACACGCGGATGAAGACGCGGGATTACAGCTTTTCCGGCTTTCCGGGCTGCTGGAACATGGTGGTTCTGGTAGTGTTCGCGCTGAAACCGGGGTTCTGGGTCATTCTGGTGCTGGTGGCAGTGCTGGCGGTGGCGATGTTCCTGCCGGTGCGGTTCGTGCACCCGGTGCGCACGCAGCATTGGCGCGCGGTGACGTTGCCGATGGCGCTGGGCTGGACGTTCTTTGCCGGCTGGGCGGCGTGGGTGGATTTTCACCCGCAAAGCTGGGCCCATTGGGGGCTGGTCGTCACCTCGGTCTATCTGCTGGGCGCGGGGGCGGTGCAGCAGGCGATCTACGGGCGCGACGGCTAGATCAGCAAGCTGGCGGCGCGTTCGTGGCGCAACAGCCAGACCTTGGCCTCGACGCCGCCCGGTGCGGAAAACCCGCCCAGCGTGCTGGCCCCCAGCACGCGGTGGCAGGGGATGATCAGCGGCAGGGGGTTGGCCCCGCACAACTGCCCCACAGCCTGCGCCGACAGCCGGAGTTCCCGCGCCAGATCGCCATAGCG
>JBGSJU010000321.1:0-4364 GCA_041741655.1 Rhodobacterales bacterium | reverse complement strand
GCCAGCGCGGCTGTCGCGCGCGGCCCGCATCGCGCGCAATGCGGCGCTGCCGGAACGCATGGCGCCATTGCTGGGGCAATTGCCGCCGCCGGTCTGGTGTTTCATCGACATGCCGATGGTGGATGCGTCATCATCGCGCATCCGCGCGCGCGGCGAATGGCGGCCCTGATCCACGCAGGGCTTGCCCGCACCCCGGCCCAGGCCTTAACCTGCGGGACATGGCAAATTCCCTTTCCAGACGCGCATTTCTGACTTCGGCTGCGGTGTTGTCCCTGCCCGGCCTTGCCTTGGCCGCGCCGCCAAAGGTTTCGCTGCGCCCCCGCGCGCGCGCCGATGCCAAACAGGCCGCACCACAAGCCACACCAAAGCCCCCGCAAAGCGCCGCCAGCATCGTGCAGAAGGCGGGCCTGTCCGGCCAATCCGGGGCCGCCGTCGCGCATGCCGGCACGGGCCGGATGCTGGACGGGATGAACCCCGATACCGCGCTGCCGCCCGCATCGGTGCTGAAGGCGATCACGGCGCTTTATGCGCTGGACGCACTGGGGCCGGATCACCGGTTCGAAACCCGGCTGCTGGCAACCGGGCCACTGCAAGGCGACACATTGCAGGGCGACCTGATCCTGATGGGCGGCGGCGACCCGACGATGGATACCGATGCGCTGGCCGATCTGGCCCGGCGGCTGGCCGCGACCGGCGTCAAACGCGTCACCGGCCGGTTTCTGGTCTGGGGCGGCGCGCTGCCCTATCAGCGCCAGATCGATCCGGATCAGCCCGATCATGTGGGCTATAACCCCGCGATTTCCGGCCTCGCGCTGAACTACAACCGCGTGCATTTCGAATGGCGACGTCAGGGGCAAGGCTGGGGCGTCGCGATGGATGCGCGGTCCGACAGCCTGCGCCCCGCCGTGCGCAGCGCCCGCATGGCGATCGTGAACCGCAGCCAGCCCATCTATACCTATGCCGACAAGGACGGGGTCGAAACCTGGACCGTGGCCAATGCCGCGCTGGGCAAGGGCGGGTCACGCTGGCTGCCGGTGCGACGGCCCGACCTTTACGCGGCCGAGGTGTTTCGCGTGCTGGCGCGTGACCGCGGCATGGACCTGCCACGCGAGGAACGGGCCGAAACCGCCCTGCAAGGCCGTACTATGGCGGCCCGCGTGTCCGATCCGCTGACCGTCATCCTGCGCGACATGCTGAAGTTTTCCACCAACCTGACGGCCGAAATGGTCGGCCTTGCCGCCACCCGCGCCCGCACCGGGCGATTGCCCGCCAGCCTTGTCGCTTCGGCTGCGGACATGGCGGAGTGGGCGGGCACGACGCTCGGCCTGTCTGCGCACAGCTTTGCCGATCATTCCGGGCTGTCCGAGGCGTCGCGGATCTCCGCGTCCGGCCTTGTGCGCATGTTGCTGGCGCCCGCCGCACAGGCTGCCTTGCCGGCGCTGCTGAAAGAGGTGGCGCTGCGCGACCCCAAGGGGCAACCCGTCAAGACGCCCCCCCTGAAGGTGGTCGGCAAAACCGGCACGCTGAATTTCGCCTCGGGGCTGGCCGGCTATATCGCCACACCCGATGGCACAAGGCTGGCTTTTGCAGTGCTGTCGGTCGACCCCGCCGCCCGCGCCCGCATCAAACCCGAGGACCGTGAACGTGCCCCCGGTGCAGCGCCTTGGAACACCCGTGCCAAGGCGCTGCAACAGGACTTGATCGATCATTGGGGCGCGGGGCAAGGCTGATCCGCCTCGCCCCGCGTGCCCGCCCCCCGGCTAATGTTCGATCACGACCTGCAGGTTCTGTGTGCCAACCGACCGCGTCAAGTCGAACAGCACGGCGGCATGTTCCGGATGCAGCCGGACACAACCTGCGCTGGCGGGGCGGCCCAGCCGGCTGACCTGATCCGTGCCATGGATGGCGTAATTGCCACGAAAGAAGATCGCATAGGGCATCGGCGCGTTGTTATACAGGCTGGACCGATGATGACGCGACAGCGACTGGCCCCGGAACACACCCGTCGGCGTCACCTTGCCCTCCCGCGCGGTGGAGACGGGCCAGGTGTAGGTCGGTGCGCCGTCCAGATAGACCGTCATGGTCTGGGTCGCGATATCGACCCGCGCCACCACGGGGGCCGCCACCGACAAGACCGGCAACAGGATCATCACAAGCAAGGCAAGAATTCTGAAATGAACAGGTTTCATCGGCAAATCTCCGGTCGGCAGGTCAGCATCAATGCCGCCATCCTGCCCTGTCTCGCCACCGCCACCTAGTCTGGAATCCCAGACCCGAAACCGGGACCCGTCTTCCGGCTTCTCTGGTTCACAAATATCCCGGGGTCTGGGGCAGAGCCCCAGCGCGACCCGCTGCCTACACGCTCAGGCAGAGGTATTTCATTTCCAGAAAATCCTCGATGCCGTGATGGCTGCCTTCGCGGCCCAGACCCGATTGTTTGACCCCGCCAAAGGGCGCGACCTCGGTCGAAATCAATCCGGTGTTCACGCCGACGATGCCGTATTCCAGCGCCTCGGCCACCTTGTAAACGCGGCTGAGGTCCTTGGCATAGAAGTAACTCGCAAGACCAAAGATCGTGTCATTGGCCAGATCGATCACCTCGTCCACCGTGTCGAACCGGAACAAGGGGGCCAGTGGGCCGAAGGTTTCCTCGGTGGCAAAGGCCATGTCGCGCGTCGCACCGGTGACGATGGTGGGGGGCAGGAAATTGCCCGGACCCTGATGCGGGGTGCCACCCAGAATGACCTTCGCGCCCTTTGCCACCGCATCCGCCACATGGTCCTGCACCTTGGCAATCGCGTCAGCATTGATCAGCGGGCCCAACGTGGTGCCCGCGACCAGCCCATCACCGACCTTCAGCTTGCCCACGGCAACGGCCAGTTTTGCGGCAAAAGCATCATAGACGCCCGATTGCACATAGATGCGGTTGGCACAGACGCAGGTCTGGCCGTTGTTGCGGAACTTGCACAGGATCGCGCCTTCGACAGCGGCATCGATATCGGCATCGTCAAACACGATGAAGGGCGCGTTGCCGCCCAGTTCCATCGAACATTTCATCACCTGATCGGCGGCCTGCCGCAACAGGATGCGCCCCACTTCTGTGGACCCGGTGAAGGTCAGCTTGCGCACCTTGGGGTTCTCGCAGAACTCGCGGCCGATCTCGGACGACCGGGACGAGGTGACGATGTTGAACACCCCCGGGGGAATGCCCGCCCGTTCGGCCAGCACGCCCATCACCAGTGCGGATAGCGGCGTTTCCGCGGCGGGGCGACCGACAAAGGAACACCCCGAGGCCAGCGCGGGCGCGGCCTTGCGCGTGATCATCGCGTTGGGGAAATTCCATGGCGTGATGGATGCGACCACGCCAATCGGCTGCTTGATCACCATGATGCGTTTGTCGCGCTGGTGGCCCGGGATCGTTTCGCCATAGATGCGCTTGGCCTCTTCGGCGAAAAATTCGATGAAGGACGCGCCATAGACGATCTCGCCCCGCGCCTCGGCATGGGGTTTGCCCTGTTCGGCGGTCAGGATGGTAGCCAGATCATCGGCATGCAGCATCATCAGATCGAACCAGCGGCGCAGCACGGCGGCGCGTTCCTTGCCGGTCCATTTCGCCCAGTCCTTCTGCGCGATATACGCGGCGTCGATCACGCCTGCGACCTGTGCACGCGACAGGTCGGCGACATCGGCGATCACATCGCCCCGCGCCGGGTTCGTCACCGGGAATGTCCGTTCGCCCGCGATCCATTGGCCATTGCCATAGGCCAGCGTCGCCAGCAGCGTCGGGTCTTTCAGCAGCGATTGCAGGTCGGTCTTGGTATCCAGCATGGCGCGTCCTCCTTTGGTCTGGACAAGGGGCTGGACAAGGCAAACCACCTGCGGGCAGGCTTGTCCAGAGCAGGGACGGAGCACCATCATGACGGATCTGGATACGGCCTACAGCAATGCGGCCTTCATTCCGGGCGGGGCGGATTACCCGGCACGCTGGGCGGCACAGGCCGCGGGGTTCCGCGAGGGGATGCTGGAACAGGGGCTGGCGGATCTGGGGCTGGCCTATGGCGACAGCGCGAGGCAACGGTTCGACCTGTATCTGCCCGGGCCCGATTCAAATCATGCGTCAAAGGGCCTGTTCGTGATCGTGCATGGCGGGTTCTGGCGCGCCTTGGACCCGTCGGTGTTTTCGCATCTGGCGGGCGGCGCGGTGACGCGCGGATGGGCGGTGGCGATGCCGGGCTATGACCTGTGCCCGCAGGTGCGGATCAGCGACATCACCCAACAGATTGCGCGCGCCGTCACGGCAGCTGCGGCGATGGTGGCGGGGCCGATCACGTTGGCGGGGCATTCGGCGGGCGGGCATCTGGTGG
>JBGSJU010000320.1:0-7462 GCA_041741655.1 Rhodobacterales bacterium | reverse complement strand
GCCACGGGGGCGCCCAGCCGGATCGTGACGCCCTGCGCGCGCATCGCGGCCTCCAGCCGGCGGACATATTCCACCGATCCGCCCTGCACGGTGTACCATTGGTGCTGGCCTGTCGCACTCAGCAGCGCGTGGTTTTCAAAGAACCGCATCAGGGCATGGGCGGGGAAGTCCATGATCTTTTCCATCGGGGTGGACCAGATCGCGCCAGACAGCGGGAACAGGTAATAGTCACGGAACCAGTCGCCCAGCCGCATCTTGTCGATCAGCCCGCCAATGGTCAGCCCGGCCTCGTCGGAGGCCGCCAGCGCGCCCTTGTTGAACCGCACCACATCGCGCAGCATGCCCAGATAGCGGGGGTTCAGGGCGTTCTGCGGCTGCGCGAACACCGCGCGCAGATTCGCCAGCCCGTATTCCAGCGCGCCACCGCGCAGGGATGCCCCAAAGGACATGTTGGATTTCGTGACCGGCACATCCAGCCGGGCGAACAGGTCGGCCATATGGGGATAATTGGCATAGTTGAACACGATGAACCCGGTATCCACCGGCTGGTCGCCGCGCTTGCCGGCAATCCGGGTGCGGGCATGACCGCCAAGCCGCGGTTCGGCCTCGATCAGCGTGACATGGTGGTGATCGGCCAGCATGTGGGCCGCGCCCATGCCGGTGATCCCGGCGCCGACAACGGCAATACGGCGAGGCGAACGCTCGCCGGCTTCGAATGGCATTTAGGGATTCTCCGTCTCAGGGCTCGTGGATCTGATGCTACTTACGCCGGGCAGGGTCAACCGGATGACAAATTTCGCACACCCCCTGTGCGTTCCCTTTGCATTCGGTGATCCGACTGCGGCGTTGCCGCGTATTGAGATCATGTTGGCCGGACTGGATATCCTTGACCGTGATGCCATATCGCACCCGAAGCCGGGGCGTGATACATGGCATGGACGAAGGACAATCATCCGGAAGGCATTGGAATTGAACGCGGACCCGGCAAAGGGACAGGATATGACGGCGCTGATGCTATCGGTGCGCGACGCGCGGGACGAGGCGGCCTTTGCCGCCCTGTTCGGCCATTTTGCGCCACGGGTAAAGGCGTTCCTGATCCGGTCCGGCACCGCGCGTGGTCTGGCCGAGGAATGCACCCAAGAGGTGATGGCATCGGTCTGGACCAAGGCGCATCTGTTCGACCCGGCGCGGGCCTCGGTGGCAACATGGATCTTTACCATCGCGCGCAATCGCCGGATCGACGTGCTGCGCCGCGAACGCCGTCCCGAACCCGAAGACCTGACCTGGGGTCCCGAAGCCGAACCCGACCAGATCGACGCGCTGGCCTTGCAGCAGGACAGTGCGGCCTTAAGCCGGGCACTTGACTCCCTTCCCGCAAAGCAACGCGAGTTGATCGAAAAGGCCTATTTCGGCGATCTGTCCCATTCCGAGATCGCGGAAATCACTGGCCTGCCCTTGGGCACGATCAAGTCGCGGATCCGATTGGCCCTTGACCGCCTGCGCCACGCGCTGGCCTGAAATCCTGAAATGAAGCCTGACATGACCATAAAGCATCACCTGACAGACAAACTGCTGACGGCCTACGCCGCCGGAACCCTTCCCGAAGCCTTCGGCCTTGTCGTCGCGGCGCATCTGTCGCTGTGCGATGAATGTCGGGCGCAGGCGGCGGCGCTGGACAGTGTCGGGGGCGCGGTTCTGGATGGCTGCGCGGCAGAGGCGCTGGCCGATGACAGCTTTGCCGCGACCATGGCCCGGATCAAGGCAGCCAAGGACGGGGACCGCAGGCCGCAGCCCTTCAGCCCCCGCGCGCCGGAACCCGCAGGCGTGCTGCCAAAGCCGCTGCGCGACTATATCGGCGGCGATCTGGACAAGGTGCAATGGCGCCCGGCCGGCGGCGGTGTCCGGCAGGCGATCCTGCCCACCGGGCGCAGTGCGTCGGCCCGTTTGCTGTATATCCCGGCGGGAATGGCGGTGCCGGATCACGGCCATCGTGGCACGGAACTGACGCTGGTGCTGTGCGGCGCATTCCGCGACCAGACCGACCGGTTCGGCCCCGGCGATGTCGAGGTGGCGGATCAGGCGCTGAAACACACGCCCGTCGCCGATATCGGGGCCGATTGCATCTGTCTGGCCGCGACCGACGCACGCCTGCGGTTTTCCGGTCTGCTGCCGCGCATGGCGCAACCGTTCTTGCGGATCTGACCGGCCGTCATCCATCTGTCACAAGAAAGTGACAGCACAGGTCCGACCTTAATATCGGAGCTGACCATGCGTGCCTTCCCCTTGATGCTGACATCTGCACTGGCCCTGACGGCTGGTGCCGCCACGGCCCAACAATCCTTCAACCGCATCGCGTCCTTTGCCACGCCCACCAATATGGCGGCGGGCGAAGACACCAAACGGGTGACATCCGCCGAAATCATCTCGGTGTCCGAGGATGGCATGACGTTGATCTATACCGATAGCCCGCTGGGCGTCGTCGGCCTGATCGACATCACCGACCCGGCCAAGCCCTTGCCGAAAGGCAACATCGACGTGGATGGCGAACCGACCACCGCTGTCATCCTTGGCCAGACCGCGTTTGTCGCGGTGAACACATCCGAAAGCTATACCGCGCCATCCGGCGCGCTGCGCAGCATCGATCTGGCGACCGCCAAGATCACCGAATCCTGCGATCTGGGTGGCCAGCCCGACAGCGTGGCCAAGGCGCCCGACGGATCGTTCCTTGCCATCGCCATCGAGAACGAACGTGACGAGGATGCGGGCGATGGCCGTGTGCCGCAGATGCCCGCCGGTTTCGTCGTGACGCTGCCGCTGGTCAACGGCGCGGTGGATTGCGCCGGCAAGAAACAGATCGACCTGACCGGCATCGCCGCGATTGCCGGCGACGACCCGGAACCCGAATTCGTCGATATCAACGCAGCAGGCGAGATTGCCGTGACACTGCAGGAAAACAACCACATCGTCGTGCTGTCAAAAGATGGCGCGGTGCTGTCGCAGTTTTCCGCCGGTGCGGTGGACCTGACCGGCATCGACACCAAGGATGAACGCGGCGCGATCCGGTTCACTGACAGCCAGCCCGGTCGCCTGCGCGAACCCGACGCGGTGCAATGGATCGACAACGACCATTTCGCCGTGGCCAACGAAGGCGACATGGACGGCGGCGCGCGCGGCTTCACGATCTTTGCCAAGGACGGCACGGTGGTTTTCGAATCCGGCAACAGTCTGGAACTGGCCATCGCCAAGATCGGGCACTACCCGGACAAGCGGTCGGATGCCAAAGGCGTCGAGCCCGAGGGTCTGGAATTCGCCACGATCAACGGCACGCCGATGCTGTTCGTGCTGACCGAACGCGCGTCCATCGCCGCGGTCTATGACATCACCGACCCCAAGGCGCCGGTGCTGAAGCAATTGCTGCCCTCGGGCGTGTCCCCCGAAGGCGCGGTGGCGATCCCGGCGCGCGGCCTGCTGGCCACCGCGAACGAGGTCGATTTCGTCGAGGACGGCGGCGCGCGCAGCCATGTGATGATCTACGCGTTGCAGGACGGTGCCCCCGCCTATCCGATGATCGAGGCAACAGGCGATGTCGCCGCCTTTGGCGCGCTGTCGGGCATGGTCGCAGGCGAAGGCAAGACGCTCTATGCCGTCAACGACAGCTTCTTCGGCTTCCAGCCCACCATCTTTACCATCGACGCCAGCCAGAAGCCGGCCAAGGTCACTTCGGCGCTGGCCATCACCCGCGCCGGGATGCCCGCGCAGAAGCTGGACATCGAGGGCATCGCGCTGGATGGCAAGGGTGGGTTCTGGATCGCCTCGGAAGGCTATTCCGAACGTCTGGTGCCGCATGCGATCTACAATGTGAACGCCAAGGGCGAGATCAAACAGGAAATCGCCCTGCCTGCCGCCCTGTTGGCCGGTGAAAAGCGGTTCGGGTTCGAAGGCATCACGCAGGTCGGCAACCGGTTGTGGATGGCCGTGCAGCGCGAATGGGGCGATGACCCGAAGGGCATGGTCAAACTGATGGCCTATGACCTTGAAGCCAAGGAATGGGGCGCGGTGCATTATCCGCTGAACCCTGTCGCAGGCGGGTGGATCGGCCTGTCGGAAATCACCGCGCATGGTGACTACGTCTATATCGTCGAACGCGACAACCAGATCGGCGCGGCGGCGGTCGAGAAAAAGCTGTATCGCGTGCCGGTCGCGCAACTGGTCCCGGCCAAGCCCGGCGAGGCGCTGCCCGTCGTGACCAAGGAACTGGTGCGCGACCTGCTGCCCGACCTGGGCGTCCTGAACGGCTATGCGATGGACAAGATCGAAGGGTTTGCCATCACCGCCGACGGCGAAGGTTTCGTCGTCACCGACAATGACGGCGTGGACGATGCGTCAGGCGAAACGCTGTTCTGGTCCATCGGCAAGATGTGATCTGCCCCACGTTTGCAAATGAAAAAGCCCGGCAGGGAAACCTGCCGGGCGATGTGTTTCAACACAAAGGCGGGATCAGTTGACCGCCGTGGCCTCGACCATGTCGCGCGCCGGGGTGGCGGCGGTGATGGCGATGCGGCGCGGCTTCAGCGCCTCGGGCACTTCGCGCATCAGGTCGATGTGCAGCATGCCGTTCTCATGCACCGCGCCCGTGACCTTGACGTGATCGGCCAGCGTGAACCGGCGTTCGAACGCGCGGGTGGCGATGCCACGGTGCAGATAGGTACGCGGCGTCGCATCGTCGGGTTTGCGGGCGGCGACGATCAGCGCGTTTTCGCGGGTTTCCACGACCAGTTCGTCGGACGCAAAGCCCGCGACGGCCAGCGACACGCGCCATGCGGCCTCGCCGGTCTTTTCGATGTTGTAGGGGGGATAGCTGGGTTGGGCCACGTCATTGGCAAAGACGCGGTCCATCAGGTCGGCAATCTGGTCAAAGCCGACGGTTGCGCGGTGAAGCGGAGCAAGATCGAAGGTTCGCATATGGGTCATCCTCTGTTGAGCGATACCGATGGCGCCTTCCCCGGCGGGGACAGGCCATGACAGAACCCCTGTCGGGCATCCCGTCACCCCAGATTTGGGAAAGCCCGTTGCTGGTTTCAAGAGGCGGCGATCAGCCGCCCGGCCGGATGAATTTGGCGCCCGTGGTGTGACGTTCGCCCGCCACGCCGACGCGTAACGCGCCCGGCCCGGCCTGCGGCAGACCAATGTCGGCCCGCAACGCCGCCTTCAGCGCCGGCAATGTATCGTCCAGATCGGTGCCCAGCGACACCTTGGTTCCCTCCATGTCGGCCTTGGCCGAGATGACCGACACGATCCGCGGCCGCCCGTTGGCAAAGGAAAACACTGGCGCGCCAGAGGACCCGAAATCGACATCGCAGGACAGCACCAGCACCTCGGCCACACGGTCGCGCACCGTGCAGGTGCGTTGCAGCGACGGCGCATCGGCGCGGTCGTGGGCATAGCTGACCACGCCCACCTCTTCGCCGCGCCGTGGCTGCGCATCGGTGGCAAACGGGTTGACCCCGCCGGTGCGGATCGGCTGGTCCAACTGGATCAGGGCAATGTCATGACGCACGCGGTCGGCGCCGGGATTGGCCTGAAAGGTATAATTCGGATGCACCACCGCGCGCTTCGTGCCGCGATAGGCCTCGGCCCGCCCGTCGCGCCAGCCGGCCAGAAACAGGATCGACGTGGGGTCGATGGGGGCACCGGTTTGCTTGTCGAACAGGCAATGTGCGGCGGTCAGCACCAGATCGGCGGCGATCAGCGCGCCAGTGCAAAACCCCTTGCCGCCAAGGTTCAATTGCCCCACCGCCTCCCAGCCGCGGGTGTCCTCACGGGTGTCCAGCCGCCGCAGCGACGCGTCCTGCGCCATGGCCGCAGTCGACAACAACAGGGCCAAAAGACCGATCAGAACCCGTTTCATGCGAACCCCATGCCAGCTTGGTTTCGGCATAGGCAAACGGTGAGGCAGAAATGTGGCAGCACTCAGCGCAGGCGCGGAATTTCCGGCAGTTTGGGCACCCGCTTGTCCGGATCGATCAGCGCCGGCGGCACCGGCCCGCCGGTGGCCCAATCCAGCAGTTCCACGGTATGCACGATGGGGATTTGCGTGCCCGACCCGATCTGCATCATGCAGCCGATGTTGCCGGCGGCGATCACATCGGGGTTCTTCGCCTCCAGCGTCTTGACCTTGCGCGCCTTCAACTGGCCGGAAATTTCCGGCTGCATCAGGTTATAGGTCCCCGCCGACCCGCAGCACAGATGACTGTCGGCAGGTTCCACCACCTTGAACCCCGCGCGTTTCAAAAGCGTCTTGGGGTGGTCCTTGATCTGCTGGCCATGTTGCAGCGAACAGGCGGCGTGATAGGCGACCGTCAGCCCCTGGTCCGCGCCCGGAGCGATCTCCAGCCCCACCAGCACCTCGCTGACATCGCGCGCAATGGCCGACACCCGCGCGGCATCCGCCGCCAGAGGAACATTGCGGAACATGTGGCCGTAATCCTTGACCGTAGTGCCGCAGCCGGATGTGTTGATGACGATGGCGTCCAGACCCGCGCCATCCATTTCCGCCACCCAGGCCCGGATATTGGCCGCCGCGCTGGCGTGCGCTTCGGCCTCGCGGCCCATGTGATGGGTCAGCGCGCCGCAGCACCCCATGCCGCGCGGGATCACCACATCGCATCCCAACCGTGTCAGCAACCGGATCGTGGCATCGTTGATATCGGTGTTCAGCGCCTTTTGCGCGCAACCGGTCATCAGAACCACCCGCTTGCGGCGCGGACCACGGGCGGGATGGGTCTGCGGGTCATCGTTGCGGCTGACCGGGGGGATGCGTTTCGGCGCCATCGCCAGCATGGCGCGCAACCGGGGATCGGGCATCAGAAAGGCAAGGGGCGACGCGATCTTGGCCCCCAGCAGCGCAAGGCGGAACCGCATCGGATAGGGAATGATCCGCGATAGGGTCCAGCGCAGCACGCGGTCCATCAGGGGGCGTTTGTAGGTCTTTTCGATATACGAACGCGCGTGATCCACCAGATGCATGTAATGCACGCCGGATGGGCAGGTGGACATGCAGGCCAGACAGGACAGGCAGCGATCGATATGTTTCACCGTCGCCGCGTCGGGCACCCGGTCGTTTTCCAGCATGTCCTTGATCAGGTAGATGCGGCCGCGCGGGCTGTCCAGTTCATCGCCCAGCACCTGATAGGTCGGGCAGGTCGCGGTGCAGAACCCGCAATGCACACAGGCGCGCAGGATGTCATTGGCGCGCGCGGTGCCGGGGTCGCGCAGCTGCTCTGGCGTGAATGTCGTCTGCATCAGGTCATCAACCCCGGATTGAACAGGCCGCGCGGATCGAATTCGGCCCGGATGCGCCGCGACAGGTCTGCTACCGGGCCGCTCTCGGGTTGAAACACCGGCTGAGCGCCGCGCGGCCCCCGGATCAGCGTTGCATGCCCGCCGAACGGCTGCAGCGCCG
>JBGSJU010000319.1:0-4563 GCA_041741655.1 Rhodobacterales bacterium | reverse complement strand
ACCGTCAGCCTGGAGGCCGACAAGAAGGGCATCAACATGTCCCGGATCATGCGGTCCTTCTACAAGCATGCCGAAAAGACCTTCAGCTTTGGGACCATGGAAGCGGCGCTGGATGATTACATCACCGATCTGGACAGCTTTGACGCGCGCCTGATGATGCGGTTCCGCTACCCGGTCAAGATCGCGTCGCTGCGGTCGGGGCTGGAGGGCTATCAGTATTACGACATCGCGCTGGAACTGATGGAAAAGGCGGGGGTGCGCAAAAAGATCATGCATCTGGATTACGTCTATTCCTCGACCTGCCCCTGTTCGCTGGAACTGTCGGAACATGCCCGGCAATTCCGGGGCCAGCTGGCCACGCCGCATTCGCAGCGGTCGGTCGCGCGGCTGTCGCTGGTGATCAACGACGGCGCGGTGCTGTGGTTCGAGGATGTCATCGGCATGGCCCGCACCGCCGTGCCGACCGAGACTCAGGTGATGGTGAAACGCGAAGATGAACAGGCGTTCGCGGAACTGAACGCCGCCAACCCGATCTTTGTCGAAGATGCCGCGCGGCTGTTCTGCGAACAGTTGCTGGGCGACGAGCGGGTGGGCGATTTCCGCGTGGTAGCCAGCCATCAGGAAAGCCTGCACAGCCATGACGCGGTGTCGGTGCTGACCGATGGCGATACGTTTGCCGCCGAAAGTCTGGAACCGCGGCTGTTTGCGTCGCTGTATCACGTGGGCTGAAGCATCTTTTCGGCGGCGCCACGCTGGTGGTGCCACTAGCCGGCGGCATGATATTTTGCTGCAACGCGGCATTCTTGGCTTGGGTCCGTGATCGGCTTGTGGCACCATCCGTGCGTGACGGGATGGACGGAGGTTTGCGATGGCATCTGGTTTCAACCCGGTTCTGTTCAACACCGCGTGCCTTGCCATGCTGGAATATGTGGCCAGAACCAATATGCGTCTGATGCGCATCGGCCTGCAAACGCTGTCCGACCTGCATCCGCTGTTGCGGGTCAAGCCGCCGCTGAGTGGTGGCGCACAGTCCGCGCCGCCGGTGCTGTTGGTGGCAGATCCTGCGGCAATGGCCCGGTTGATCCCGTCCTCGCCGGATCCCACGCCGGCCGAGACTGGTGACTTGCCGCAAGCCACCGTTGACAAAACAGGGCCGGCCAAGGCCGAAATGCCTTCCCCCCGTACGGCCCCCCGGACTGCCCCTGAAGGCACCGCGACGGCAGCCGAATCTGTGTCGCTGCCAGCAAGATCGCCAGCGACGAAACCCCGGGCGCGGCGTCAGGCGCGGCGGGAACCGTCCCTGCCGCCTGATCTGCCGCCGGGACCGACCCCGAAACCGCCGAAACGCCCCCGGGTGACCTGACGTCTGACGCCACGTCGCGTCCGCCGGTTCATGCTGCGACTGCATTGCTGCCATGCAGCATGCGTGGTTGTCATGGCAGTGGTCATGACCCATTTGACAGCCAGGGAGGAAACCACATCAAAAGGGTTTCCAAAATGGCACTGACACAATCGGCACTGAAACAACCCGCGATCTCGATCACGCCCGGTCTGGGCAACTGGTCCTGGCCACGCATGCGGCCGTGGATGGCCCGCTATATCCGCGCGCGCGCCCGCACCGACCAGATCGAAGCGCTTGAGGCGATGTCCGACGCTGAACTGGCCGCGCTGGGTCTGGACCGCGACCGCATCGTCCTGCATGTTTTCCGCGATCTTGCCTGGGCCTGATCCACGCTGATCGACTGATTGGATCGCCCGCGCGACACTGCGGGCGATCGGGGCGGCCGCGGCGGCCTTGACAGCCTGACTGACAGTCGCCAAGCCTGCCGCACAATGGTCGAACTGCGTCCAATCGGTTACATTCTCGGACTGCTCGTTGCCACATTGGGGTTGACGATGATCCCGCCGTTTCTGGTCGATCTGGCCGAAGGGCGGGGGGAATGGCCGGTATTTCTGCAAGCGGGGCTGATCACATTCCTGACCGGCGCGCTGGTCGCCGTGGCCAGTCGTGATACCCGCGCGGCGGGCCTGTCGATCCAGCAGGCGTTCTTGATGACCACGCTGGCCTGGCTGCTGCTGCCGCTGTTCGGGGCGCTGCCCTTCATGCTCGGCGCAACCAATGCGCGGCTGGTGGACGCCTATTTCGAGGCGATGTCGGGCATCACCACAACAGGCACGACGGTGTTTGCAGGGCTGGATGACCTGCCCAAGGGGCTTTTGCTGTGGCGCAGCCTTCTGAACTGGCTGGGCGGCCTTGGGATTGTCATCGTGGCGATGCTGTTCCTGCCGATCATGCGGGTCGGCGGCATGCAGTATTTCAAATCCGAAGGGTTCGACACGCTGGGAAAGGTGCTACCCCGCGCGCTCGACATCGCGCAGGGGTTGTTGAACGTCTATATCGCGCTGACGCTGCTGGGTGTGATCGTGTTTCTGATACTTGGCATGAACGGGCTGGATGCCACCGCGCATGCGATGTCGGCGGTATCCACCGGCGGCATGTCCACCCGGGATTCGTCCTTGGCGAACTACAGCCCGGCAATCCAGTATGTCGCCTGCGTGCTGATGATCGGCGGGTCGGTGCCGTTCGTGCGGCTGATATTCCTGTTGCGCGGTGACGTGGGCCCGTTGTGGCGCGACAGTCAGGTGCGGACGTATTTGCGCTGGATGGCCTATGCCTTTGTAATGCTGGTGGCCGCGCGGGCATGGCAGGCGGGTGGGATTTCGGAACCGTTGCTGCGGTCGACGCTGGTCAATCTGGTGTCGATCTTTTCCGGCACCGGTTTCACCTCGGCCGATTTCTCGACCTGGGGCAGTTTTGCCTTTGTCGTGCTGCTGGCCACCGGTGCCATCGGCGGCTGCACCAGTTCGACGGGCTGTTCGATCAAGGTGTTCCGCTATCAGGTGCTGATCGCGGCGATCCGGGCGCAGATCGCCCGGGTGCGCAACCCGTCCGCGATCACAACGACGCGGCTGGATGGCAAGCCTTTGTCCGAGGATGTGATCGCCTCGGTGATGGTGATGTTCACCACCTTTGTGGTGGGTTACGGTGTAGTGGCGGTCTTGCTGTCATTGACCGGGTTGAATTTCATCGAATCCGTTACCGGGGCGTGGACATCCATCTTTGACGTGGGGCCTGCGTTTGGTCCGCGCGTGTCCCCGTCGGGGTCGGTCGAAAACTTTCCTGATGCGGCCAAATGGATCATGGCCGTCGCCATGGTGCTCGGCCGGCTTGAGATCGTTTCAGTGCTGGTGCTGTTCCGCCCGGTGTTTTGGCGCGGCTGAGTTCGGCGCGGCCTAGGATCAGTTGTCCCAGCAGGATACCAGCACGGTCATCGCGGCGGCGGCGCGGGTCAGGTCCTCGGCGGCCAGTTGCGGGCCGGTCCCGCCCATGCGCGCCGTGATCCCCGATGCGGACAAAAAGCGTATCACCGCCGATGCCTCGGTCGCATAGCCGACATTGGCGGGCAAGACCCGCCCACCCGCCGGCACCGGCGTCAGGATGCCCATCACCGCACCGGTGCCGTCGAACACCGGCCCGCCCAGATCACCGGGCAGCGTTTCCAGATCCAGCCGCGAAATATCCGCCTGACCATCCAGACCCTGCACATCGGCCAGCCGGCCAAAGGTCAGCGTCGGCTGGTCCAGCACCGCGCCATAGGGAAACCCGGCGACCGCGATTTCGGATTGCAGCCGTGGCGCGCCATCACGGAACATCGCCACGCTGGCCGGGGCCAGCGCCTGATCGGGGCGCAGCAGCGCCAGACCCAGCGTGGCATCCGTTGCCGTGACGCGCGCGGCGATGTCATCGTCCAGCGTGACCCGGGCACAGCCCGCGACCGCCTCGACCGCGGTGATGACAGCACCCCTGTCGTCCACATAGACGCCGGACCGGGTCTGGCGCGGCTTGCGCACCTCAAGTCCCGCGACAAGGTCGATGGACTGACCGGTTTCGGTCAGCATGTCGGGGTCCAGCGCACCGGGCAGGCGGGTGAAACTGGCCTGCATTTCCGCCAGCACGCGGCGGCGGCGTTCTTCGTCGCCGGCGGGCCAGATCAGGGTGAAGCCCTTGATCTCACCATTCTGCAACCGCGCCTCGCTGTGCGAGATGAAATCCGCCCCTTCGCCCACCAGTACGAAGGAGTTGTTGTCGCGCGACCGCGGGCCATCCGGAGGCACGATTTCAAGGGTTTGCAGGATGTCATAGAGGCCGAACAGCGTGGCCTGATCGCCTTCCTGACTGATCAGCAGCACGCGGGCCGGGATGTCGCCCGTGGCGTCATATTGCGCAAAGGGCGGCTCGTAGCGGGCAAAACTGACGATCGCCGTCGGCATCAGCACCTCGATCCCGGCTTGCGCGTCGCGCACCGGTGCGAGGCCCAAGCCCCGCAAGACTGCCGTGTAGGCGTCCAGCAATTGCGACCGTTGGCGCGTGGTCAGCACGCCGGTCACCGGCAGGCCTTGGCGGTCCTGCCACGCGGCCATGGCATTGCGGGTGCCGCGCCCGAACGCGCCATCGATGGCCCCGTCATAGGTGCCGGCCCATTTCAGCGCGATCTGCAACGC
>JBGSJU010000318.1:0-6559 GCA_041741655.1 Rhodobacterales bacterium | reverse complement strand
GGCCAGCCAGCCCGCCAGACGCACCAGCAGCAGAACCGGGGACAAAAGCACGTTCAGCGGCGCGCGCAGCACATCCGCGCCCAGCGCCGCCGCGTGCAGCCGCAAGGTGCCGGGCCAGAGGAAATGGGCGCGGACAAATCCGGGCACACGGGCGCGCAAGATGTCGGCGGGAGGCAGATTGGCGGGCGGCATGGTGGGCGATCCCTTGGATAACGCCCGATGCATATCGGGTGCGCGGCCCCCGCTGAAAAGGGGCCGGGCCTGCGCCGATCACTTATGCATCAGAACCACTGCCCCGGTTCCATCAGGCCCAAATCCATCAACTGTCGCGAATGCCATTGGAACGGGATGGAATTGTGCCAGCGGAAGGTGGGGATATCGAAGGTGGACCCCGGATTGCGTTTCAGGGCCTTGGCGGTGCGGAACGAACACAGCGCCGCCGTCAGGTTGTGATGCCACGGGCAGGCATAGGTATTGTATTCGTCATCGTTGAAGGTGTGATCGGGCCGCAGACGCAGGCCCGGTTTGGCGCGAAACAGGCTAATGCGGTCGATCTTGCGTCGCGCAGCGGGGATATGTTCCTCGAACCGCCAGCGCAAACCGCCAAAGAAATCCAGTTGCCGGTCCTTCGGATGATTGTGGTTGGCCGGATCGTTGCGCGCCAGCGCGTAATACCCCGACTTGTCCAGCCAGACATCGTCAAGCGCCACGCCATCCGGGTGCGCGCCCAGATCACCAGCATACAGATCGACCACATAGGTCAGCATCGCGTCGCGGCGTTCTTCGGCGTGATAGGTCAGCATTTCGCCCACCGTCCGCGTTTCCGCAAACGGGTAGAACAGGTATTCGGCGTTATAGCCGTAGAACATCCACAACCCCGGCGCGGCGTCGATCAGGCGGTTGATCATGTCGGGAATGGCGGTCGGACCCAGCACATCGGCACCGATCCGGTGCACCTTTGCGGCGATGTCATCGGCCAGAACAAAGCCTGCCGGCATCATCGCCAGCGTTGCGGCGAAGCCGCAGCCGACGGTGTGGCGCAAGGTGCTGGCAACCTCGATCTCGTCCTCGACAAAGATCACGGCCACCGGTCCCTTGGTCAGCGCCGAACGCCCCCGGGCGAGGAAATCGTCAAGATCGCTAAAGGTCATGGTCACTGCCCGAACACCATCGGCCGAAATCGCCCGCGCCGCAGACTCGGCCAAATCCCGCAACATTGCAAGGCGCGGCGCGCCGGGGTATGAACCCGGTCTATCCGCCACAAGGACGCCTGCCGCATGACCGGTCCGAAGAAGCTGTTCATCAAGACCTACGGCTGTCAGATGAACGTCTATGACAGCGAGCGCATGGCCGAGGTCATGGGCGGGCAGGGCTATGTGGCGACGGACGTGGCCGAGGACGCGGACCTGATCCTGCTGAACACCTGCCACATCCGCGAAAAGGCCGCCGAAAAGACCTATCATGAACTGGGCCGGATGCGGCCCCTCAAGGCGGCCAATCCCGACCTGAAGATCGGCGTCACCGGCTGTGTGGCGCAAGCCGAAGGCGCGGAAATTCTGGCGCGATCATCGATGGTCGATCTGGTCGTGGGCCCGCAGGCCTATCACCGTCTGCCCGCGCTGGAACAGGCCGCGCGGCGCGGCGAGCGCGCGGTGGAAACCGAATTCCCGGCCGAGGACAAGTTCGACCACCTGCCCGCCCGCCCCAAGGCAGGGCGCGGCCCGGTCGCGTTCCTGACCGTGCAGGAAGGCTGCGACAAGTTCTGCGCCTTCTGCGTCGTACCCTATACCCGCGGCGCCGAGGTCAGTCGCCCCACCGCCCGCGTGCTGGCCGAAGCGCGGGATCTGGTGGACCGGGGCGTGCGCGATATCACCTTGCTGGGGCAGAACGTGAACGCGTATCACGGCGGCGGGCCTGACGGCGACTGGACGCTGGCCCGCCTGATCCGGGAACTGGCCCGCATCGACGGGTTGGACCGCATTCGTTACACCACGTCCCATCCGCGCGACATGGACGACGACCTGATCGCCGCGCATGGCGATGTGGAAAAACTGATGCCCTATCTGCATCTGCCGGTGCAGTCGGGGTCGGACCGCATCCTGAAACGGATGAACCGGGGCCATACCGCCGACGACTACCTGCGGCTTGTGGACCGGTTGCGCGCCGCGCGGCCCGACCTGCTGCTGACGTCGGATTTCATCGTGGCCTTCCCCGAAGAAACCGAGGCTGATTTCACCGCGACGCTGGACCTGATCCGCGCGGTCGGGTTCGGCACCGCCTTCACGTTCAAGTATTCCGCCCGTCCCGGCACGCCGGCGGCCGAACGCAGCGCCCTGCCCGATGATGTGGCCGATGACCGGCTGCACCGGCTGCAGGCATTGATCGCCGATCAGCAGCGCGGCGCGCAAGAGGCGATGGTGGGCCGCACCGTCGGCGTGCTGTTCGAAAAATCAGGTCGCATGCCCGGCCAGATGATGGGAAAATCCGACCACCTGCATGCCGTGCATGTCAAGGCGCCGGGCATTTCCGCGGGCGACCTGCGCCCAGTGCGGATTATCGGCACCGAACGCAATTCGCTGGCGGGGGTTCTGGCCTGATCAGGCGCGCACCGGGCCGAATTTGATCTCGCCGACATGGATCTGGCCGGCTCGCATCAGGTCTGACCGCAAAGGGAAAAACCCGCCTTGCCTGCGCCGTGACGCCATGCGCGGCACAATCCGCTTCACAGGCCGGAAAATTTGTTTCACAGTCTGTTGCATTCGGGGTGGGGCTGCACTTTCGGGCCGGTTTACAGTGTCGGTGCGACTGCTCATCCCTTTGGGGGACACTGGAGGATGAGGTCGTAGCCGTGGGAAATCACGCAAAAAACGCACGACATGCAAATGCGGCGGTCCTTGCCGTCGGACTGGCTTTGGCATCGGTTTCTGGCACCGTCGCGCTGGCACAGGAAAACCTGTTCGACAACGACGGGGCAACAACGAACGAACGCTATGCGCCGACCATCTGGGTTGATCCCGATGGCTGTGAACACTGGGTGATGGATGATGGCTTCGAGGGCTACATGTCGCCTCATACCAACCGTCAGGGCATCCCCGTCTGCAACCGGGGCAATGTCTGCGGCGTGATGAACACCGATCAGTATTTCGCCACCAACAGTTACCGTCTGACCGCCGGCGGCAAGCAGAATCTGGTGAATTTCTTCCGCACCGCGAAGTCGCGCGCCTATATCATCGTCGGGCATACCGACAGCCGCGCATCGGACGAATACAACATGACGCTCAGCTACAACCGCGCCAATTCGGTGGCGGCGGTCGCAGCTTCGGTCGGGGCCAAGATCATCGACGTGCGCGGCTATGGCGAGCGGGTGCCGAAAGTGTCGAATGCGTCGGCTGGCGGCATGGCCAAGAACCGTCGCGTCGAAATCATCTGCATCCGCTGAGGGGGGACCATATCATGACATTCGTCAAAACCATCTCGGTGCTGGGGATCGTGGCGCTGTTGGCCGGGTGCGAAGGCGGTGGCGGGCTTGTGAATACCGACAAGACCATCGATTACGGGTTCCGGTCGCATCACCTGTCGAACATGACGGCGGGCATCTGGATCGACCCGAACGGCTGCGACCACTGGATCATCGACGACGGCTACGAAGGCTATCTGTCGCAACGTCTGGATCCCTATGGCAAGCCCGTGTGTTCCGAGGCCGGGCCGCCGAACACCGCTGTCGGCCCCTACAAGACCACCCAGACGGTCAGCGATACGCTCTGATCACGCTGGCCTGAAACAATGCAGGCCGCGGGGGCAACCCGCGGCTCTTTTCGTTCGGGGGGCATGGACCGGGCTTCAGACGGGCCAAATGACTGCGGCGCGGACGGCGACGGGGACGGCGACAGGAACTGGGGCACGAATTTGCCGGCCGTCATCGGCATGTGATATTGCCAGTGTCCAAAGGATCGGCCACCATGCCTGCACACACCGGTAGAAGGAACGCTGATTGACCGCCACAGTCCTGCCCCCGCCCACGGATCCCGCCCTGTTGACCGAACAGCGGATCGAATTCCCTGACAATCGCCTGCTGATCGATCTTTGCGGGCAGTTCGACAGGAACCTTGCGGCGGTGGAACAGAAACTGGGGGTGCAGATCCTGCGCCGTGGCAATCAACTGGCGGTGCTGGGCGAGGATCGGCCGGTGACCGAGGCCAAGGCGGTTCTGGAATCACTGTATGACCGGCTGGTGGCCGGTCGCGCGCTGGAACAGGGCGATGTGGACCGCGAATTGCGCATGGGTGGGTCCGAACGCGGCACCGGCATCCAGCCCGGCGACCAGATCGAGATGTTCAAGGGCGGCACGATCGAGATCAAGACCCGCCGCAAGATCGTCGAACCCCGGACCGAGGCGCAAAAGGCCTATGCGCAGAACCTGTTCAAGCATGAACTGTGTTTCGGCATCGGCCCCGCGGGCACCGGCAAGACCTATCTGGCGGTCGCGGTCGGCGTGTCGATGTTCATCTCGGGCGACGTGGACAAGATCATCCTGTCGCGCCCGGCGGTCGAGGCGGGGGAACGGCTGGGCTTTCTGCCCGGCGACATGAAGGACAAGATCGACCCCTACATGCAGCCTTTGTATGACTCGCTGAACGATTGTCTGCCGGGCAAGCAGGTTGCCAAACTGATCGAGGAAAAGCGGATCGAGATCGCGCCGCTGGCCTTCATGCGCGGGCGCACGTTGTCGAATGCCTATATCGTGCTGGACGAGGCACAGAATGCCACGTCGATGCAGATGAAGATGTTCCTGACCCGTCTGGGCCAGGGCTCGCGCATGGTGATCACCGGCGACCGCACCCAGGTCGATCTGCCGCGCGGCGTGGCGTCGGGGCTGGCGGATGCGGAACGGCTGTTGAAGGGCATCCCGAAGATCAGCTTCAACTATTTCACGTCGAAGGACGTGGTGCGCCACCCGCTGGTCGCTGCGATCATCGAGGCCTATGAGGCCGAAGGCACGGTATAAGGTGGCGCCTCGCGGGGTTGTGGCACCAGCGGCTTGCGGATAGTGGCAGCGCATGGAACCGCTGGTCGATATCGTGATCGAGGATGCGCGCTGGTCGGCGATCGGGCTGGAACCTTTGGTAAACGCTGCGATCCGCGCGGCCTTTGATCATCTGGACCTGGCTCCCGACGGGTTCACCCTGTGCCTGATGGCCTGCGACGATCCGCGCATCGCCACGTTGAACGCGGAATTCCGCGGCAAGCCAACGCCCACCAACGTTCTGTCCTGGCCGTCCGAAGATCTGGCCGCGGACGTGGATGGCGCGGATCCGGCGCGCCCCCTGCCGGGGGATGACGACGCGCAATGGTCGCTGGGGGATATCGCTTTGGCCTATGACACCTGCGCGCGCGAAGCCGACGCGGCCGTGCTGCCGATGGCCGATCACGTCACCCATCTGGTGGTGCATGGATTGTTACATTTGCTGGGCTATGATCATCAGCGTGATGCGGATGCAACCCTGATGGAAGGTCTGGAAACAGACATACTTGGCAAGCTGGGTTTGGCTGACCCATATAGGACGCGGGACGAAGCCTGAACGCAGGCCACCCAAAGACATCGGAAAGGACAGATGGGCGATTCGATCGAAGGCTCGTCCGGAGCGGCGCAAAGCGCGCATCCAGACGAGAAAGACCAGCGCGGGCTGCAAGGCCTGCAATCCCGGGGATTGCTGCGGCGCCTGTTTGGGGCGAAGGGCGGCCCGGCTGCCGCGGCAGACAGGCCAGCGACCGACGAAACGCCGCGCCCTCTGGGTCCCGGTGTCGCGCATGGGATGGTCAACCTGCGCCGGATGCGGGTCGATGACGTGGCGATCCCGAAATCCGATATCGTCGCTGTGCCGCTGACAATCACCAAGGATGAACTGGTCGAGGTGTTCCGCGAAAGCGGCATGACCCGTCTGCCGGTCTACAAGGGCACGCTGGACAGCCCGCAGGGCCTGATCCACCTGAAGGATTTCGCGCTGAAGCACGGCTTTGGCACCGGAACCAACCCGCGCTACATGCTGAAATCCATGCTGCGACCGCTGCTGTTCGTGCCGGGGTCGATGTCCATCGGCGTTCTGTTGCAGAAGATGCAGACGGAACGCCGGCACATGGCGCTGGTGATCGACGAATACGGCGGGGTTGATGGCTTGCTGACCATCGAGGACCTGATCGAACAGGTCATCGGCGAAATCGAGGACGAACACGACGAGGACGACGACAGCTTCTGGACCGCCGAGAAACCGGGCCAGTGGCTGGCGCTGGCCAAGACACCGCTGGAAGATTTCGAAGAGGAAATCGGCGTTCCCCTGACCGAACACGAGGATGTGGACGGCGAGGAAATCGACACGCTGGGTGGTCTGGTATTCATGCTGGCGGGCCGTATCCCCGCGCGTGGCGAGGTGGTGCAGCATCCAGCCGGTCCCGAATTCGAGGTGGTGGATGCCGACCCGCGCCGGATCAAGCGGTTGCGGGTGCGCCTGACCGCGAAACGCGATGCCTGACACCCGGCGCGCGCTGGCGCTGACGCGCTGGC
>JBGSJU010000317.1:0-2012 GCA_041741655.1 Rhodobacterales bacterium | reverse complement strand
TGCCGGCCGCGGCGCCGTTGCTGCTGGCGGGTCTGGGTGGGCTGGCGCTGCTGCGCCGTCGTCGCAAGGCCTGATCTCACCGCAATCGCGTTTGGCGGCCCGTCCCTGTTGGGGCGGGCCGTCGGCATTTTATGCAGCACGGCAGCACGTGTTCATCTTGCGTTCTCATTAATCTGTTGGAGACTCGGGCGAACCCCGCTACATGGAAGCCTTGATCGGGGGACATCATGGCGGAACTGAAATCCATCGAGGTGCGGGGCGCGCGCGAGCACAATCTGAAGAACATCGACGTCAGCATCCCGCGCGACCAGTTGGTGGTGATAACGGGCCTGTCGGGATCGGGAAAATCCTCGTTGGCGTTTGACACCATTTATGCCGAAGGCCAGCGCCGGTATGTGGAATCGCTGTCCGCCTATGCGCGGCAGTTTCTGGACATGATGGGCAAGCCGGATGTGGATCACATTAGCGGCCTGTCCCCGGCGATTTCCATCGAACAGAAAACCACGTCGAAAAACCCCCGGTCCACCGTCGGCACGGTGACGGAAATCTACGATTACATGCGGCTGTTATATGCCCGCGCCGGCACGCCCTATAGCCCCGCCACCGGCCTGCCGATCGAGGCGCAACAGGTGCAGGACATGGTGGACCGCGTGATGGCCATGCCAGAGGGCACGCGGGCCTATCTGCTGGCCCCGATCGTGCGCGACCGCAAAGGCGAATACCGCAAGGAAATGCTGGAACTGCGCAAGCAGGGGTTCCAGCGGGTCAAGGTCGATGGCGCGTTCTATGAAATCGAGGATGTGCCCGCGCTGGACAAGAAGCTGCGCCATGACATCGACGTGGTGGTGGACCGCATCGTGGTCCGCGAGGGTCTGGAGGTGCGGCTGGCCGACAGTTTCCGCACCGCGCTGAACCTTGCCGACGGCATCGCCATTCTGGAAACCGCGCCGACAGAGGGTGATCCGGAGCGGCTGACGTTTTCGGAAAAATTCGCATGCCCGGTGTCGGGCTTCACGATTTCCGAAATCGAACCGCGGCTGTTTTCCTTCAACGCGCCGTTCGGGGCCTGCCCGGCCTGCGACGGGCTGGGGGTGGAGTTGTTCTTTGACGAACGCCTGGTCGTGCCCGACCACGCGCTGAAGGTCGCGGACGGGGCCATCGCGCCGTGGCGCAAGGGAAAGTCGCCCTATTTCCTGCAAACCATCGAGGCGCTGGCCAATCACTATGGGTTTGACAAGAAGGCGCGCTGGAAAGACCTGCCCGACAAGGCCAAAGAGGTGTTCCTGCGCGGGTCGGGCGACGAGGAAATCCTGTTCCGCTATGACGAGGGTGGCCGCGTCTATCAGGTGACCCGCGTCTTCGAAGGCGTGATCCCCAACATGGAACGCCGCTACCGCGAAACGGACAGCAGTTGGGTGCGCGAGGAATTCGAACAGTATCAGAACAACCGCCGCTGTGGCGCCTGTGGCGGCTATCGCCTGAAACCCGAGGCGCTGGCGGTCAAGGTTGCCGGCCTGCATGTGGGGCAGGTGGTCGAAAAATCGATCCGCGAGGCCTATGACTGGATCCAGACGGTTCCCGACAACCTGTCCAACCAGAAAAACGAGATCGCCCGCGCCATCCTGAAGGAAATCCGCGAACGGCTGGGGTTCCTGAACAATGTCGGCCTTGAATACCTGTCGCTGTCACGTGCCGCCGGCACCCTGTCGGGCGGCGAATCGCAACGGATCCGGTTGGCCAGCCAGATCGGATCTGGCTTGCAGGGCGTGCTGTATGTGCTGGATGAACCCAGCATCGGCTTGCACCAGCGTGACAATACCCGCCTGTTGGACACGCTGAAGAACCTACGGGACCAAGGCAATTCGGTGCTGGTGGTCGAACATGACGAAGAAGCGATCCGCGAGGCGGATTACGTGTTCGACATCGGGCCGGGGGCTGGTATCCACGGTGGCCGCATCGTGGCGCAGGGCACGCCGGCGCAGATCGCCGCCGACCCCGCCAGCCTGACCGGG
>JBGSJU010000316.1:0-1988 GCA_041741655.1 Rhodobacterales bacterium | reverse complement strand
GAGGCGGCCTGCGCTGCGGTTTTTGCCGCGTCGGTTGCGCTCTGGGTGGCCGCGGCAGCGGCATCACCTGCGGCCTCTGCCGTCGGGTTCACGGACGGCACAGCAGTTGGGGCGGGCGCAACCGCGACCGGGGCGGCGTCGCGCCCGGACAGATAAAAATAGGCCCCGACAGCTACCATGGCGGCAATCGCCAGCCAGATCAGATTACGCATCGGTTGAACTCCTCGTCGTTTTCGGGCGTTTGCTCGCGGGCGTTTGCTCAGGCGTTTGCTCAGGCGTTTGCTTGTGGTCAGCCGATGTGGCGGACCACAGCCCGCAGCGTTCAGATGCGCGCGAATTCGCCCCGAAACAAGGGGGAGAAACTGACCCATTCCCCCCGGCATCGGCAGTGGACCGCCGATTTGCCGCTTGCGAACAGCGGCCTCTGCCCCTATTTTGCGGCACCGATCATCGCAACCATCAAGGAACAGACACCATAGGACGCAGACCTCATAACGCGCCGCCTGCGCGCGACACCGGCCCCCGCATCAACGAACGCATCCGCTGTCCGCAGATCCGTCTGATCGGGGCCAACGGCGAAAACGTCGGACTGGTCACCCCGGAACGGGCGCTGGTCATGGCCGAGGAAGCCGGGCTCGATCTGGTCGAAATCTCGCCCAATGCCGAGCCGCCGGTCTGCAAGATCATGGATTTCGGCAAGTTCAAGTTCGAACAGCAGAAACGCGAAGCCGAAGCGCGCAAGAAGCAGAAGGTCATCGAGATCAAGGAGGTCAAGCTGCGCCCCGGCACGGATGACCACGATCTGGAACGCAAGATCAAGGATGCGATCAAGTTTCTGGAAGGCGGCGACAAGGTCAAGGTGACGCTGCGCTTCCGGGGCCGCGAGATGGCCCATATGGATCTGGGGCGCGCCGCGCTGGACCGCGTCGCCGACGAAGTCAAGGCCTATGGCAAGATCGAAGCCATGCCGAAGCTGGAAGGCCGCCAGATGGTGATGATGGTGGGTCCGCTGCCACAGAAATAAGGTAGGACGAACACAGGTGGCGCCGCTCCGGTCCCGGGGCGGCGTTTTGCATGGAGGGAACGGCCGATGTGGGAAGAACGGTTTGCCACGCCCGACTATGTGTTCGGCACCGCCCCCGCGGCGTTCCTGCGGAAGTATGCGGATCTGCTGACCCCCATGGCGCGGGTGCTGTCCATCGCCGAGGGCGAGGGCCGCAACGCAGTCTGGCTGGCCGAACAGGGCCTGCGGGTGACCGAGCTGGAGTTTGCGCCCTCGGCTATCGCCAAGGCGCATGCGCTGGCGACGGCACGCGGTGTCAGCCTGGACATGCAGGCGGTCGATGTTCTGGCGCAGGACTGGACCATCGGGCGCGCGGACGGATTTGATGTCGTTCTGGGCGTTTTCATCCAGTTCGCCGGGCCAGAGGGGCGCGCCCGCCTGTTCTACGCCATGGCGCTCTGTACCCGGCCCGGCGGATTGGTGATGTTGCACGGCTATACGCCGGCGCAACTGGCGCATGGCACCGGCGGGCCGCGTGCGGTGGAAAACCTGTATACGCCTGAGCTGTTGCGTGCGGCCTTTGCCGGGTGGCAGGTAGAGGTGTGCGCGGCCTATGAAGCGACGCTGGACGAGGGCCGCGGCCATCGCGGGCTGTCTGCGCTCATCGATTTCATCGTGCGCCGCCCAGAGGTCTGATCCGGCGGCGCGGGCCCTGGGGGGCGCTGCCCCCCTCGGCCTGCGGCCTCACCCCCCGGGATATTTCGGAACCGAAGAAGCCGAGGACGGGACGACTGTCACGGCAGTGCGGTCAGTCGCTGCTGGCGGATTTGCGCGGGCCGCGGCGCGGCATCGGACGGGTCGGAATTTCCTTCAACAGGCCGCCAAGACCCATGCCGGCGATATCGTCATCCGTGATGGCAATGCCGCAGGCCACGCGCGCCAGCACCCAATCGGCCCCGTTCAGTGCGGGCGAGCGGGCACAGCC
>JBGSJU010000315.1:0-2686 GCA_041741655.1 Rhodobacterales bacterium | reverse complement strand
GCGCGCGGCTGGTCCCGCTGACCAGCCTCGGCTGGGGTGCTGCCCCCAACACCGCCCGGCGCGCCGGGCGGCATTACGGATGCATGGGATCGAGTCCTTCAAGTATCTGACAAAAATGGAATAAATCCAGATCTGCCGCGTTGTCTTGATACGGAAGCCCGGCGAAAGCCGCAATACAAAGGACAACATGATGCAAATCTTCAACGCAGTGATCCGCGTCGCCATTCTGGCAGGCACCGCCATTGCCCCCACCCTGACCGCAGGCACCGCCAAGGCGGCGGCGTTTCGTGCGGTGGCGCCCGCCCAAGCCACCACGCAGACCGCCGAGACGTTTGAACGGGTCGATTTCCGGATCGGCCGGTTCAATTTCAGCCGCGACCGGGATGATGATGACGGTGGATCGAACTCGAACAGCAATTCCAGCCGCGATTCGGACAGCAATTCGTCCTCGAACAGCAGCTCAAATTCGTCATCCAACAGCTCGTCGAACTCGTCCAACAATTCGTCCAGCAACTCGTCATCGAACAGTTCGTCCAATTCGTCGGATGGCGACCGTGGCCGTGGCCGCGGCGGGGATCGGGGCGATGACGGCGACGGTGATGATGGCGGGGATGATTGATCCCTGCACATACGGCACAATCAGGACACAACGTGAACCGGCCTCATCGAGGCCGGTTTCTTTGTGTCCGGATCACCGTTTTGCGCGCGCCACGGTGCGATACCACCCGGATGCGGCGCGGGTGTTGCGGTGGACCTTGTCACGCCGGGTGGCCTCGTCGGGGGTTTCAGCGCGGATGTCGGCGGCAATCGCGGCGCTGTCGCGGCGAAACGGGATGACCTGCACCAGCGGCGAGCCCTTTTCGATCACATGCAACCCGTCGTCACCCGTGGCAAAGAACGGGAAATGCACCGGCGCCCGGTAGGTATCGGTATCGACGATGCCGGCCACCACCTCGAACAGGCCATTGGGGCGGTTCAGCGGCTGGGTGAACAGGCAGGACCAGCCGGGCGGCGTCGTGATGGTCCAGAAATTGTGAAACTTGCAGGCGGGGCGCGCGCCATGGGGATTGCCCTTGACCTGATGCGCGCCGTGATAGCTGACAAGTGGCCGGTCGAAATCCCAGCCCGCATCGACGCGGGCGCCGCCGTCCTGGATCGCCAGCCGCACCGTGGCGGGCAGCGGAATGATCCAGCCCGTGGTCATGGCATCCAGAAAGGGCAGGCAGCGTTTCACCGTCAACCCGTTATTGTTCAGCCCGACCACGCTGTCATCCACGGCGGGCAATTTGCGGAACCAGTCGGGCAGATAGGCGCGGGCGGGCACGGGCGGCGCAATGACATCCAGATCGCCGGGTTCGCAGGTAAAGGTGATGGTGGGGGCGGGGCGCAGGCGCAGCATTCGCGGTCTCCTGTCTGTCATGCCAAAGGGGCGCATCCCTGCAGATGCGCCCCCGGGCGGCCGGGCGATGCCCGGTCAGATGAAATCGAAGATCGGGGCGTAGTCGAACTTGAAATCATTGCCGGTGTCAAAGCCGCCGAAATAGCCCGACAGCAACATCGTGCCGGTCACGCCAACCGCGCCGATGGTGGTGCCCTGCGTGGTTGTGCGAATGATCAGATCGGCTTCGGACAGGCCGAGGGTGGCATCGAAATAGATCTGGTCGCCCTGCACGCGGCTGAAATCCACCACGCGGTCACCCGCCCCGAACACGAACACGTCTCCGCCCGCGCCACCCGTCAGCGCGTCACGGCCCGCCTGGCCGTCCAGCACGTCATTGCCGGCACCGCCCGAAAGCTGGTCGGCGCCATTGCCGCCCCAGATCAGGTCATTGCCGGCGTCACCGAACAGCCGGTCCACACCGACGCCGCCGTCGATGATGTCATTGCCATCACCGCCGTTGACGGTGTCATTGCCGGCCAGCGATGTGATCTGGTCATTGCCGTTCAGCCCGTTCATGACATCGGCGGCCCGGGTGCCGGTCAGGAAATCATTGCCATTGGTGCCAGTCAGTTGCGGTGCGGGCGGGGTCACGGTGCCGCCGACCGGAACATAGCCGCCCAGCAGATCGAAAATCGGCGAGGTGCCGCCCACCAGCGCCACATCAGACACGACGATCTTTTCCAGTTGCAGGCCCGCATAGCGCCCGCCCAGCCCCGCCGCCGGCGATTCCGAGATGTAGAAGAAATCCGCGCCATTCTTGGACTGGTCAGGGTCCACGTCCAGTGGGTTCGCCGTGGACACGCCAAAGGTGGTGACCAGCCCGGTCGCCGTCGTCACGCTCAGGCCCGAAACCGATCCCGCACCGCCGATCAATTGACCGGTGATCGGGTCAAAACTGCCGGGAACAAAGGTGATCCGCACGGTATCGGTTTCGGAAAACCAGACGCGGCCGATCTCGATCGCTGTGATGGGGCCGTTGCCGTCGAATTGCAGCGCTTCACCGATCTGGTTGCCGCGCAGGGTCAATGTGGTCATGGTCATTGCCTTTCCTGATCTGCCCCGGCGGCCCATCCGCAAAACGGGGTCACATCAGGACAACGCAGGGTTGGCGAAAACATTCCGCAACGGCGGCCTTTTTTCAGGGGCAAAGCTGACCCAGCGCCAACAGACCCGCGCCGAACACCGCGTCAGGTCCGGGCGCGCCCAGATCGCGGACCTGCGCGCGCAGGGCATCCGCCACGCTGG
>JBGSJU010000314.1:0-3432 GCA_041741655.1 Rhodobacterales bacterium | reverse complement strand
GTCAACGGCTTCTGGCGATCTGCTGATTGGCTGCACGGCAGGGATGGAAAGTGGCGGGCAGTTGAACCCGGCACATTCCCGTTGGCTGATGGGTCTGCCGCCCGAGTGGGACGATTGCATGGTTATGGCAATGCCATCGTCGCGCCGCTTGCCCAAGCGTTCATCGAAGCGTGGATTGAGGTAACAAAATGAATAATAGTGAATTGGCCGCTTGCTATAACAAAGACCCCCTGACCGCCGAACAGGCACATGCAGTCGAACAGCGCATGAAGAAGAAGGGGCGGGACGGTAAGGCGTTCAAGTGCAAGTTCTGCGGGCACTGGCACATCGGCGATCCGAAATTGACGAGAAAGAGCAAGCCATGATTTCGCGCCTGATCACACTGGCCGACGCGGCCGCGCTGCTGGGTGTCGGCGTCAAACCCCTGACACGGGCAGCAACCGAACATGGCTTTTTGATTCGCATCGGTTCATCGTCCAGGCTGAAGGAATCAGAACTGGAAGGACTAATTGAAAAATGCCGCCAAAGCCAAAGGGTGCCCGCCTCTTGTGGCGAGAACGCCAGAACGCCTATGTCATCAAAGACGATGGTGGAGTCGAACGCAGCACGCGCACGCGGGATCGCCGCCAAGCTGAAATCATCCTCGCCGACTACATCGCCCAAACGCGACGGCGAAGTGGTCCCGCTGGTCCGCAGGAAATGACCGTGGCCGAAGCCCTGTCGATCTACGGCGAAGAGCACGCCCCGACCGTCGCCGATCCCGCACGCATCGGACAGTGCATCACGGCGCTGTTGCCCTTTTGGGGCGATGTGGTCATGTCGGATGTCAAGGGCGAGACATGCCGCCGTTATGGGCGGGAACGCAAGCGGGCGGTCGGCACGGTGCGCAAGGAATTGGGAGTGCTTCAGGCTGCGGCGAACTATTGCGTGCGGGAAGGCTATTTGACATCGGCCCCCATGGTCACATTGCCAAGGGCACCGGAAACGACACAGGGCGCGCTGACCCGCAGCGAAGTGGCCGCGCTGCTATGGGCGTGCCGCAAGAACCGCCAGCGGCGGCGCCACCTTGCGCAATTCATCCTGGTGTCGATCTATAGTGGCACGCGCAAGGCTGCGGCCCTGAACCTGCGGCTGTCACCATGGACGGGCGGCGGATGGTTTGACATCGATCGCGGCATCCTCTACCGAATCGGTTCTGACGAACGGTCAACGAAAAAACGTAGGACGCCGACCCGCATCCCGCGCCAGCTTCTAGGGCATGTTCGGCGGTGGCGCGACCGATTGGGGCAGACATGGGCCATTGAAGATTATCGCGGTGGGCGTGTCATGGGCTTGCATGAGGGGTTCGATGCCCTTGTGGAAGATGCGGGGCTGACATGGCGACCGACCCCGCACACCCTGAAGCACACGGCGATCACTTGGGCCATCGAGGCGGGCGTAAGTGTCGAAGATGCCAGCGGTTTTTTCAGCACCAGCGCACAGACGATCACCAACACCTACTGGCACCTAAGCCCGAAATTCCTTGAAACGGCGGTCAGTGCGATAGAGAACCGGGGGCGTATCAAGGGCAGCGTTCGGGAATAACTAGGAATAACAAGGACTTTCGGGGCAACCGCACAGTCTTATCAAGGCGCGGCGGCGGGTCGGCCGCGATGGTGAACTGCAAAAGGGCCGCGGCCATGACGGATGCTCCGGAAGACGGTCTGCCGCCCAGCCTGCGGTTTCTGAAAACCCTTGTGACGGTGCTGACGGCGGTGATGATCGGCGGGGTTCTAGTCATCATCGGGCTGCTTGTCACCACCTTGCAGACCGAACCGCCCGCCCTGCCCGCCACATTGGCCCTGCCGGATGGCGCGACCCCCGCGGCGGTGACACAGGCGCAGGACTGGATCGGCGTGGTGACGACGGATGGGCGCCTGTTCATCTTCGACCGCACCACCGGGGCCTTGCGGCAGGAAATCCGCATCGAAACCGGCCAGACCGGTGGCTGATTAACCCTTTGTCAACCAGTCACTTGCCCGCGCGGTCGCGCGCGCCTATCGAAGGCCATCCCTGACCGCAGAACGCGGCGCCCACCCAATCCGGTGATCCGATGCGCGCGTTCCACCTGCCCGTTGTGGCATTCCTTTTCGTTGTTGCGATGCTGAGTGCCTGTGCCCACGGTCAGGACAAGACCGCACATTTCGTCGCAGGCGCGCTGGTGTCGGACATGGTGCGCCGCGAAGGCGGCACGCCGCTGCAATCCTGCGCCGCCGCCTTTGCCGTCGGCGTGGCCAAGGAAGCCTACGATGCCAAATTCGGCGGTACCGTGGACCGCGGCGATATCTGGGCCACCGGCGCGGGCTGTGCGATCACCTATCGGTTCTGACGCTTAGCGCCAGATCGGGTTCGACCACGCCCGCTTGCCCGCCCGGTCGATCACCGTGACCCGCAGCCATGGCGAGGCCTCCAGCCGGTCCAGCCGCAGTTCGCCATGCGTCATCGAACTGCCGTGCAGCGCGACGGCCGCGCTGCCCTGCCCCTGCACGATGATCGTCGCGGCGGCGGAACATTGCACCCGCAGGGTCCTCCCCTCGATCTCGATCCCGCACAAATCCGGCCCGGTGCTGGAATAATGCGCGCCGGCCTTCAGCGCCGCCAACAGCGCCTCGGGCGTGTTTTCTTCGGCCTTGACCATGACCCAGCCGCCGAAATGGTCGGGCTCGCTGAAATGCGCGTCATCGGTGGCGATCAGGTCCAGCTTGCGGCCTTCGGTCAGCAACAGGTCCAGCGTGGCAAAGCCATGCGGGCGGTCGGCGCCGGTGGCGCAGCCATGGTTATAGACCTCGACGGCATGGGCGGCGTCGAGGGCGCGGGCGTCCTCCATCGTCAGGCCGGACCATTCGGGATGGGCGATGGCAACATACGCCCCCGCGTCACGCGCCCGCCGGGCAAGGTCCGCCCCGGTTTCCTGGTCCGCGACCGGGCGGAAATGCGGGCTGTTGGACGGCGCAAAATCATGCGGCAGACCGACCGCAAGGATATGCCACAATTCGCCATTCGCCATCGCGCCGGAATGCAATTCGGCCCCCAGAATCGTCGTGAACCCATTGCCGCGAAACGGCATGGTGTCGACGATCGGATAGCCATAGACGCCAATGAAATGATCGGTAAGTGCAATGAAATCATAGCCTTCCGCACGGTAGCGGCGCAGCACCTCCTCGGGCGGCAAGACGCCGTCGGACCGGGTGGAATGGGTGTGCAGGTTGCCGCGCCAGAAACGGCCGGGGGCAGTGAAGGCAGGGGTCATCGGGGCTCTCCGTTCGGGTCGCGCGCTGTGTTTCATCCGACTGTTACACATTGGTGACAAGCGCAAGACATGGCTGATCTTTCCACTTTGCCCCATCTGCTGGCCCGCGCCGATTGGCCGGCGGCCGAGGCGGAGATCGGAAG
>JBGSJU010000313.1:0-4868 GCA_041741655.1 Rhodobacterales bacterium | reverse complement strand
TGCACGAGGAAACCGGCGTGGGGGCCGAACTTGTGTCACCGGCGATTCTGGACATCGACATTCACCTGATCCCGGCGCGCGGCGCGGACCCGGCGCATCTGCATCGCACGGAACCGGCGCATCTGCATCGCGCGGACCCGGCGCATCTGCATTACGAAGTGCGGTTCCTGTTTCGCGCCGCTGCCGCTGCGCCCCTGATCCGCAACGCGGAATCGCACGCGTTGGCGTGGGTGGCGTTGGGTGATCTTGCGGCGCGCGCTGGCGCAAGTGTGGCGGTCATGGCAAACAAGCTGCCATGATCCTGCAAGCCCGCATTCCCTATGACACGTCGAACCATCGCCCCTTGCCGGGGATACAGCCGTTCGACATCGCCGACTGGTTAATTCAGGACGAGGCCTTTGCCGGCCAGATGGCGCGCCGTGATGCGCTGGTGGCGGAACGGCCCGGGGCGGTGCTGGCGATGGACGACGGCGCCCGCCCGGCGGCCACCGAATTGCTGGACATGGTGCTGGCACGGCTGGGACCGGGGTATGCGGTGGGCGATGTGGTGACGCGGCCCGACGGGGTGGCGGTGGCGCTGGACCGCGATGATCCGATGCGCATGCTGGCCCGTCTGGTGCAGGAGGACATGGTGATCATGGAACGGCGCGGGCCGGAACATGTGCTGACCGCCGCCGCGCTGTGTTTTCCGGCGTCGTGGATGCTGGCCGAGAAATTCCTGCGCCCGCTGACCGGCATCCATGTGCCGGTGCCGAGTTACGACGCCAATATCGCCGCCCGGGTGCAGCGTCTGTTCGACGGGGTGCAGGTGGACCGCCCGCTATGGCGCTGGAACGGGTTGCGCTATGCCGATCCGGAATTGCACCAACCACGATCCGAGGCCGACCGCCGCCCGCGCCCGGAAAACCCGCGGTTCTTCCGCACCGAACGGCAATGTCTGGTGCGTTTGCCGGTCAGCCGCGCGGTGGTGTTTTCGATCCACACCTAGGTGGTGGCGGTGTAGCTCGGGTCAGTTCTGGTCAGTTCTGACCAGGGGCCGGCGCCGGTTGCGGGTTCGCCGCGCGTTCCGCCTCGATCTGGCGCCAGCGGGCGACGTTGCGGTTGTGGTCGTCCAGGTTCGCGGCAAAGGCGTGGCCACCGGTGCCATCTGCCACGAAGAACACGAAATCCGTCGCCTCGGGGTTCAGCGCAGCTTCGATGCTGGCTTTGCCCGGATTGGCGATGGGAGTCGGCGGCAGGCCGTCGATCACATAGGTGTTCCACGGTGTCGCGCCACGCAGTTCCGACTGGCGCAACCCGCGCCCCAGTACGCCTTGCCCCCGGGTGACGCCATAGATCACCGTGGGGTCGGTTTGCAATTTCATGCCTTGGTTCAATCGGTTGACGAACACCGACGCAACCTGACCGCGTTCGGTCGGCACGCCGGTTTCCTTTTCGATGATCGAGGCAAGGATCAGCGCCTCTTCGGGCGACTTCAGCGGCAGGCCCGGCGCCCGGCCTTCCCAGGCGGCGGCCAGGATGACGCGCTGCGCGTCGGACATCCGGTCGATCACGCTGGCGCGGGTATCGCCCGCGGCCACTTCATAGCTGTCGGGGGCCAGACTGCCCTCGGGCGGCACGGCGGGCACGTCACCGGTCAAGAGATCGACGGCCTTCAGCCCCTCGACCACCTGCCAGCTGGTCACGCCTTCGGCGATTGCGATGCGGAACCGTGTGCCGGCATCGGCGCGCGCCTTGGCAAAGGGGTCCGGCGCCGGATCGGTGGGGGCGAATTCGGCGGTTTCGACATAGCGCCCGGTCGTCGGGTCCAGTTCGCGCACCAGCACCGAGGCAGCGGTCACACCGATGCGCCAGACGATTTCCGTGCCACAGGTGGACGCGCCGCCGCGCGTGACGGTGTCAAGGATTTCGGCCATCGAGGCACCTTCGGGCACCAGATAGCTGCCGGCCTTCAAGGCGGCGGTCTTGTCGGCGTAATCGGCCCCGATGCGAAAGATGCTGTCCGAGGTGATCGCGCCGTCCTTGGCCAGATCACGCGATACGCGGGCCATGTTGGTGCCGCGTTCCACACGCAGGCACATCGGCGCGTCCAGCGGGCCCTGCGCCACGAATTGTTCGCGCCCCCACAAGATCACGCCGCCCGCCAGAAACAGCGCAACCAGCAACAGCGTCAGCGCGTTGGACGCCACAGCTTTCCACATCAGCGGACGCGCCCGATCACAAGGCTGGCGTTGGTGCCGCCAAAGCCGAAGCTGTTCGACAGTGCCACGTCGATCTTGCGCGGCCGCGCGGCGTTGGGGGCAAGGTCGATGGGGGTGGACACTGCCGGATTGTCCAGATTGATTGTCGGCGGCGCGATCTGGTCGCGGATCGCGAGGATCGAAAAGATCGCTTCGATGGCCCCCGCGGCCCCCAGCAGATGCCCGGTGGCGGATTTCGTGGACGACATCGTGACATTGGCCGCGTGATTGCCCAGCAGGCGTTCGACGGCGGCCAGTTCGATGACATCGGCCATGGTCGAGGTGCCATGCGCGTTGATGTAATCCACCGCGCTGGGATCGAGGCCCGCGCGTTTCAGCGCGGCGGCCATGGACCGGAAGGCGCCATCGCCATCTTCGGCGGGGGCGGTGATGTGATAGGCGTCGCCAGACATGCCATAGCCAAGGATTTCGGCGTAGATATGTGCGCCGCGTGCAATGGCGTGGTCGTAATCTTCCAGCACCACGGCGCCGGCGCCTTCGCCCATGACAAAGCCATCGCGGTCGGCATCATAGGGGCGGCTGGCGGCCTTGGGATTGTCGGGGCGTTTGGTGGACAGTGCCTTGCAGGCATTAAACCCCGCGATGCCGATTTCGCAGATCGCCGCTTCGGCGCCGCCCGCCACCATGACATCGGCATCCCCCCACTGGATCAGCCGCGCGGCATCTCCGATGGCATGCGCCCCGGTGGAACAGGCGGTGACAACGGCGTGGTTTGGTCCCTTGAACCCGTAACGGATGCTGATCTGGCCGGAGATCAGGTTGATCAGCGCGCCGGGAATGAAGAACGGTGACACGCGGCGCGGGCCTTTTTCGGCGATCAGCAGGGTGGTGTCCTGAATGGATTGCAACCCTCCGATGCCGGACCCCAACATGACGCCGGTGCGTTCGCGGCCCGCGTCATCCTGCGGCATCCAGCCCGAATCCTCGACGGCCTGCTGTGCAGCAGCAACACCGTACAGGATGAAATCATCCACCTTGCGGCGTTCTTTCGGCTCCATCCAGGCATCGGGGTTGAAGGTGCCGTCGGAGCCATCACCGAACGGGACCTCGCAGGCATAGGTCGTGGCAAAGCGCGCGGCGTCAAACCGCGTGATCGGTCCCGCACCGGATTGCCCGGCCAGAAGGCGCGACCAGGTGGCCTCGACCCCGCAGGCAAGCGGCGTGACCAGACCCAGTCCCGTGACGACGACCCGACGCATGCGCAACCCCTCTTCGACTGTCATGATGCGCTCATACCCCGATGCGCGCGGGCTGGGCAAGAGCAGGTGGCGCCCCTAGCAGCGCCCCGCCGAAACGAAAACCCCGCCGCAAGTTGCGACGGGGGTTCATGTTTGGCCTGCAGCTGCGCGTGTCGTCGCGCAGACGGCCGGGGATCACGCGACGATCAGACCGAGGCTTCGGTGATGAACTTCACGGCATCGCCGAAGGACTGGATGGTTTCGGCGGCGTCATCGGGGATTTCGATGCCGAATTCCTCTTCGAACGCCATCACCAGTTCAACCGTATCCAGGCTGTCCGCGCCCAGATCGTCGATGAACGAAGCGTTCTCGACGACCTTGTCTTCGTCCACGCCCAGGTGTTCCACCACGATCTTCTTCACGCGGTCTGCGATATCGCTCATATTGCGGTCCTCACAATTCGTAGGGTCCATCGGACCCGTTCGCCTTTGCCGTCATGGCTGGCATTTGATGCCCCGGTTGCGCGGGGCGGCTCCTCGTTCCGCAGCGGATCCTTTCCGTGGCGGGTCTGTCGCAGGGTGGTCACCCCCGTCAAATCTGCCGTGCGCTATAGCACAGGCCGCGCGCGAGGCAAACGCTTTCGGCGGGGCGGGGGCGGGCGGGATCATGGGGCATCAGCACCCAGATTCAAAAGGAAATTCTCGCGGGATCGCCAGCCGCGGCAGCGGATTGTCCCGGCGCCGGGGCGTTGCCGGGGCTGATTCTGGACCCATGGTTGCCGATTGCACGCAGCGCACCGGTCACCGGTCAGATCATCGCCATGCCGCCGTTGACATGCAGCGTCGTGCCGGTGACATAGCCCGCCTCGGGCGAGGCCAGATACAGCACGGCGGCAGCGATTTCGTCGGGCGTGCCCATGCGGGCGGCGGGGATCTTGGTGTTGATCGCCGCCTTCTGGTCATCGGTCAGCTTCTCGGTCATCGCGGTGGCGATGAAACCGGGGGCGACGCAATTGGCGGTGATGTTGCGGCTGGCGACCTCGTAGGCGATGGATTTGGTCATGCCGACCATGCCCGCCTTGGACGCGGCATAGTTGGCCTGACCCGGATTGCCCGTGGCCCCGACGATGGACGAGATGTTGACGATGCGGCCCCAGCGCGCCTTCATCATCGGGCGCATGACGGCGCGGCAGAGCCGCATGGTCGAGGTCAGGTTGACGTCCAGCACCGATGCCCAGTCGTCATCCGACATGCGCATGAACAACTGGTCGCGGGTGACGCCGGCGTTGTTCACCAGAATGTCGAGGCCCCCCATGGCCGTGATGGCGTCTTTCGGCAGCGCCTCGACGGCGGCAGGATCGGACAGGTCGCAGGGCAGGACATGGGCGCGGTCGCCAAGGTCGGCCGCCAGCGCCTGCAACGGGTCCACC
>JBGSJU010000312.1:0-2179 GCA_041741655.1 Rhodobacterales bacterium | reverse complement strand
GATCCGCGCCGAGGCCGCCGCAGCGGCTGCCGCGGGCCATGTGGTCACGGTTTACATGCTGTCGCGCACCGTGCTGGCGCATCGGGTCCGCTATCGCCTGCCGGGTGTCTGGGAACATCGGGGCGGCTTGTGGGGCCGGTCTGACAGAACACAACCCAGGGTTCGGTTGGCGGGTTTCCGCTCACGTATCGTGCAGGAGCACGCGCTGGTTGCCAAAAGGCGCGATCCTGGCAACGAAGATGCATTGAAAGCGCCATAATTCCCTGCAAATGCCACAATATTTTCAACCAAGCTCACATATGTCATGCTAGCAGCACCCGGACACGATACGATGCCGACCATACGTCTGCACAGCATCGCGGGCGAAACCAAGGACGAAGCTCATGCGCAAAAAAGTTACGAAAGCCATTTTTCCGGTGGCGGGCCTGGGGACGCGGTTCCTGCCGGCAACCAAATCGGTGCCAAAGGAAATCATGACCTTGGTGGATCGCCCGTTGATCCAATATGCCATCGATGAGGCGCGCGCCGCCGGCATCAAGGAATTCATCTTTGTGACCTCGCGCGGCAAGGGCGCGTTGGAAGATTATTTCGACCACGCCCCCACCCTGGAAGCCGAGTTGCGCAAGAAGGGCAAGGATGACCTGCTGGAAATCCTGAAGGATACCAACATGGATTCGGGCGCCATCGCCTATATCCGCCAACACAAGGCGATGGGTCTGGGCCATGCCGTGTGGTGTGCGCGCCGGCTTATGGGCAACGAACCCTTTGCCGTGATCCTGCCCGATGACGTGATCGCCGCCGAAAAGCCCTGTCTGCAACAGATGGTCGAAGCCTATGAGGAAACCGGCGGCAATGTGGTTGCCGCGATGGAAGTGCCGCCGGAAAAGGCCAGTTCCTACGGTATCCTCGACATCAAGGAGGACATGGGGTCCATGGTGTCGGTCAAGGGCATGGTGGAAAAGCCCGCAAAAGGTACGCAACCATCGAACCTTGCGGTGATCGGCCGGTATATCCTGACCCAGCATGTGATGACCAACCTGAACAAGATGAAGGTCGGCGCCGGTGGCGAGATCCAGTTGACCGATGCCATCGCGCAAGAGATCGAGAATGATCGCCCGGTCTATGGTTTCCGGTTCCGGGGCCAGCGGTTCGATTGCGGGTCCAAGGCCGGGTTCCTGCAGGCCACCGTTTCCTTCGCGCTGGCGCGTCCCGATCTGCGCGATGAACTGGCCGCATTCCTGCACACCATCGTTGCGGAACAGAAGGCGGCGGAATAATCCGTGCCTGCTGACGGGCCGGATCACGTGCTGGTTACGGGCGGTGCGGGCTATATCGGCTCGCACGCCTGCAAGGCGCTGCGCGCGGCAGGGTATGTCCCCGTGACCTTCGACAATCTGGCGACCGGCTGGCAGGATGCGGTGAAGTTCGGCCCGTTCGTGGCCGGCGACCTGCTGGACCGCGCG
The DNA here is from genome assembly GCA_041741655.1 of Rhodobacterales bacterium. Taxonomy (GTDB): domain Bacteria; phylum Pseudomonadota; class Alphaproteobacteria; order Rhodobacterales; family Rhodobacteraceae; genus UBA9554. The sequence goes on along the minus strand of JBGSJU010000312.1, from coordinate 716 downwards.
GCGCTGGAAAAGGCCTTTGCGGACTGGAAACCGGTCGCGGTGATGCATTTCGCCGCGCTGAGCCAAGTCGGCGAAAGCATGGCCTTGCCCGGCAAATACTGGCGCAACAACGTGCTGGGGTCGCTGAACCTGATCGAGGCGGCCTGCGCGGCCGGCTGTCTGGATTTCGTGTTCTCATCGACCTGCGCGACCTATGGCGATCATGACAATGTGGTGCTGGACGAAGATTCGCCGCAGCATCCGATCAACGCCTATGGTGCGTCGAAACGCGCGATCGAGGACATGCTGCGCGATTTCGGCGCCAGCACCGGGTTGCGCGCGGTGATATTCCGCTATTTCAATGTGGCGGGCGGCGATCCGGAGGCCGAGGTGGGCGAATTTCACCGCCCCGAAACCCATCTGATCCCCCTGATGCTGGATGCCATCGACGGGCGGCGCGGGGCGCTGACGATCTTTGGCACCGATTACCCGACGCCGGATGGCACTTGCATCCGGGATTACGTGCATGTCTGCGATCTGGTCGATGCGCATGTGCTGGGGCTGCGCTGGTTGCGCGACGGCAAGGGCAGCCGGGTGTTCAACCTTGGCACCGGCACCGGGTTTTCGGTGCGCGAGGTGGTCGCGGCCAGCCGGTCCGTCACCAACCGCGACGTGCCAATGGTCGAAGGGCCGCGCCGCGCCGGCGATTGCACCAAACTGGTGTCCGGGTCCAAGAT
>JBGSJU010000311.1:0-2199 GCA_041741655.1 Rhodobacterales bacterium | reverse complement strand
GACCCCGCCGCATTGGCCGCCTTTCTGGCGCCGCATCCTGCGCCCTGCGCCATCCTGACGGCCGATCCCGGCCCGGACCCGGATATCGCCATGCTGGACACGGACGCGCCACCGCCCTGGGCTGGCGGCGGGGCGGCGCACGCGATCCCCGAAGTGCTGGAGCAGGTCCGCCGCCACCGCACCACATTGATCTTCCACAACACCCGCGCGCAGGCCGAGATCTTTTTCCACAACATCTGGCTGCAGAACAGCGACGACCTGCCCATCGGCATCCACCACGGCAGCCTTGACCGCGAGGCGCGCCAACGGGTCGAGGCGGCGATGGTGGCGGGGCAGTTGCGCGCCATCGTCTGCACCGGCTCGCTGGATCTGGGCATCGACTGGGGCGATGTCGATCTGGTCATTCAGATCGGCGCGCCCAAGAACATCAAACGGTTGGTGCAGCGCATTGGCCGCGCCAATCACCGCTACAACGCGCCGTCCAAGGCGCTGATCGTGCCTGCCAACCGTTGGGAGGTCGTCGAATGCCAATCCGCGCTGGACGCGGTGCGCGCGCATGATCTGGATGGTGACCCGCGCGGGGATGGCCCCTTGGATGTGCTGTGCCAGCAGATCCTGATCGCCGCTTGCGCCGGCCCATTTCAGGCCGATGACCTCTACGCCGAGGTGACCGGCGCCGGGCCCTACGCGCGGCTCACGCGCGCCGATTTTGACGCCTGTCTGGATTTCTGCGCCACCGGCGGCTACGCGCTGCGCGCTTACGACCGATGGAAACGCCTGATGCAACGGCCCGATGGCGCATGGCAATTGCGCGACCCGCGGTCGGTGCGGGCGATCCGGATGAACCTCGGCACGATCCAGGATACCGACACGCTGAAAGTGCGCTATGCCCGCAACCGCGGCGGTGCGCCTTTGGGCGAGATCGAGGAGGGTTTCGCCGCCACCCTGACCAAGGGCGACACGTTTCTGATCGGCGGGCAGATCGTGCGGTTCGAAGGCCTGCGCGAGATGGTGGTCGAGGTCAGCCGTGATGCGGCAAAAAAGCCCAAGGTGGCCACGTTCAACGGCACCAAATTCGCCACCTCGACCCAACTGACCCACCGCATCCTGCGCTATCTGGCCGATGGCGACTGGTCCGCCCTGCCCGACCCGGTGGCGGACTGGCTGCGCCTGCAGGCCGAGGTTAGCCACATCCCGCGGGCCGGCCGCCTGCTGATCGAAAGCTTTCCGTGGGATGGGCGCGAACACGTCTGCATCTACGGCTTTGCGGGGCGGAACGCGCAACAGACGCTGGGCCTCTTGTTGACCAAGCGGATGGAAGACGAAGGGCTGGACCCGCTGGGTTTTGTTGCCACCGATTACGCCACGCTGATCTGGGGCCTGAAACCCCTGACCGACCCCGTGCCGCTGTTCGATGCCGCCACGCTCGAGGCGGGGCTGGAAACCTGGCTGATGGGCAATGCGGTTATGAAACGCACCTTTCGCGCCTCCGCCACCATCGCGGGGCTGATCGAAAGGAACCACCCGGGGATGCGCACCTCGGGGCGGCAGGCGACGTTCTCATCCGATATCCTGTATGACACGCTGGTGAAATACGACCCCGACCACCTGCTGCTGCGCATCACGCGCAGCGAGGCGATGCGCGGACTGGTCGATTTCGGTCGCTTGCGCGAGATGCTGGACCGCATCGGGGACCGCGTCGATCTGGTGCGGCTGTCCCGCCTGCCCCCGCTGGCCGCGCCCTTGTTGCTGGAAGTGGGCCGTGTGCCCGTCGCGGGTGCTGCGCGCGAGCGCCTTGTGGCCGAAGAGGCCGACCGGCTGATGCGCGCGGCGGGGCTGGCGTAATCAATTGTCGCAATCCAATTGTGCGGCTTCGCCGCAAGATGATGTCTCGCCACCGGCTGACGCCGGATGGCTCGGGCCTGCCTCCGGCGGGGGTATTTGAAAACCAGAGAAGATCAGACGTCGGGCCTCGGGCTTCTCTGGTTCGAAAATATCCCGGGGGGCCCGCAGGGCGGGGGCAGCGCCCCCTCGGCGGTCGATCACTTGCGCAAAGCCGTGGGACGGGGCAATCAGGCTGCATGACGCATCATGCCTTCGAGTTTCAGGGCCGGACCCTGCACGCCCTGCCATCCGGGGCGCTTTACTGGCCCGCCGCGAACCTGCTTGCGGTGGCGGACCTGCATCTGGGACGGGGGC
>JBGSJU010000310.1:0-2065 GCA_041741655.1 Rhodobacterales bacterium | reverse complement strand
ACTGACCCGCACCATGCCCCCCACCTTGCCCCCCCACCTTGCTCCTGTGCCGCACATCGGCTAGGGAACGCCCACCTGCGAACCCCGACCCCGCAAGCGGAGAGGCCCCATGGCAAAAGACCCGAAATCCGCCCGCCCGCGCGCCGAAACCCCGAAAGGGTTCCGCGACTATTTCGGTGCCGAGGTGACGGACCGCGCCGCGATGCTGGGCAAGATAGCCGAGGTCTATCACCGCTACGGCTTTGACGCGCTGGAAAGCGCCGCCGTGGAAACCGTCGAGGCCTTGGGCAAATTCCTGCCCGATGTGGACCGTCCCAACGCGGGCGTGTTCGCGTGGCAGGAAATGGGCGAGGACGCCAAGCCCGGCGACTGGCTCGCGCTGCGCTATGACCTGACCGCGCCCTTGGCCCGAGTCTATGCCCAGCACCGCAATGACCTGCCGACCCCTTATCGCCGCTATGCCATGGGGCCGGTTTGGCGCAACGAAAAGCCCGGCCCGGGGCGGTTTCGCCAGTTCTATCAGTGCGATGCGGATACGGTGGGGGCGGCGTCGGTGGCGGCGGACGCCGAGATTTGCGCCATGCTGGCCGATGCGCTGGAAGAGGTCGGCATCCCGCGCGGCGACTACGTGGTGAAGGTCAACAACCGCAAGGTGCTGAACGGCGTGCTGGAGGTGATGGGCCTGCCCGAAGGCGACGCCCGCGAGGCCGTGCTACGCACCATCGACAAGTTCGACAAGGTGGGTGCCGAAGGCGTACGGGCGCTGCTGGGCAAGGGGCGGCTGGATGCCTCGGGCGCCTATATCGACGGGGTGGGGCTGTCGGATGAACAGGCCGCTCCCGTGCTGGCCTTCCTGACGTCCAAGGGCGCGGACAATGCCGCGACGCTGGCCAATCTGGCGCTTGCGGTCGCGGCGTCGGCCACAGGCGCTGACGGCGTCGCCGAACTGAGCGAAATCGCCGACCTGTTGGCTGCCCAGGGCTATGGCCCCGACCGCATCGTGATCGACCCCTCGGTGGTGCGCGGCCTTGGCTATTACACCGGCCCGGTCTTCGAGGCGGAACTGACCTTTGAAATCCTTGACGAAAAGGGCCGCAAACGCCAATTCGGGTCGGTCGCGGGCGGCGGGCGTTATGATGATCTGGTGAAGCGTTTCACCGGGCAAGAGGTGCCGGCCACGGGCGTGAGTATCGGCGTGGACCGGTTGCTGGCGGCGCTGCGCGAAAAGGGGCGGATCGCCAGCGCGGACCGTGGCCCGGTGGTGGTCACCGTGATGGACCGCGACCGGATGGCGGATTACCTGAGCCTTGTCGGCGAATTGCGCCGCGCCGGTATCCGGGCCGAGGTCTATCTGGGCAACCCGAAGAATTTTGGCAACCAGATGAAATATGCCGACCGGCGCGGCGCGCCCTTTGCCATCATCCAAGGGTCCGACGAGGCGGCGCGCGGGGTGGTGCAGGTCAAGGATCTGGTGCTGGGCGCGCAGATCGCCGCCAAGGCCACGCTGGAAGAATGGAAGGACCGCCCGGCGCAATTCGAGGTGCCGCGCGCCGATCTGGCGCAGCGCCTGAAGGCGCTGCTGGCCGATCAGGGCTGACATGGACCGCGCCATCCGCACCCGCGCCGCCGACTTGCTGGCGCATTTCGAAGCCCATGGCGCGGTGCCGGTGGAAACCCCCATCCTGCAACCCGCCGCGGTGCTGCTGGACCTGTATGGCGAGGATATCCGCGCGCGGGCCTATGTCACGCAAGACCCGTTGCGTGGCGAGCAGATGCTGCGTCCGGACTTCACCGTGCCGGTGGTGCAGATGCACATGAAACTGGGCGCCGACCCGGCGCGCTATACCTATGCCGGCGAGGTGTTCCGGCGACAGGAAACGGAAACCGGACGGCCCTCGGAATACATGCAGGTGGGCTATGAGGTGTTCGACGGTGCCGATCCGGCCGCGGCGGATGCCGAGGTGTTCGCGCTGATCGCAGCACCCCTCGCGCATCTGGGGCTGCGGGCGGTGACCGGCGACATGGGGTTGCTGATCGCGGCGGTCGAAGGGTTGGACACCACGCC
>JBGSJU010000309.1:0-3578 GCA_041741655.1 Rhodobacterales bacterium | reverse complement strand
GGCACGGCTGGCGCTGCGGTTACCACTGCGCTGCCGGGACGCGGTGTGGGCGCGGGTGCAGTGGGAACCGCCGGATCGGCGCCGGTCCTTTCTGTAATTGTCCTGTCCGCACCTGTTGCCACCGAATTGGCAGCCTCGGGCGTCGGCGAAGGGCTGGCTTCGGCGATCGGGGCCGCATCCATGCGTTCGGGGGCAGACGGCAGGCCCACGGCCAGCGACAATGCCCCTGCCCCGACGATGGACGTCATCGCGCCCCAGATCATGCCGCTTGCCAGACCACGTGCCATGAATGCTCCTGTTTCTGCCGGTCGTTGCGCCGCCGGTGACGCGGGTTCGCCAAGACGAACCGCACATTGGCGCGTTTTGCAACAATCCGGCCCAGTTTTGGCCCCCTTGACGGTCCCGCGCAAGCCTGAGCAACTATAGCCTGCATCTTTGGCTGGCCTCCAGCCCCGACGTCACCCGCCCGACCCGTGAAACGGGTAAAAACCTGCCCGACCTGGAAAACGGGTTCAAGACCGGCTTTGAAAGACCACCCATGCTTTTGTTGATCGATAACTACGACAGCTTCACCTATAATCTGGTGCATTATCTGGGGGAACTAGGCGCGGAAGTTGTCGTGCGCCGCAATGATGCGCTGGACGTGCAGGCGGCCATGGCGATGGCGCCGTCGGCGATCGTGCTGTCGCCCGGTCCGTGCGATCCGGATCAGGCGGGCATCTGTCTGGCCCTGACGACGGCGGCGGCGGAAACCCGCACGCCTTTGCTGGGCGTCTGCCTTGGGCATCAGACCATCGGGCAGGCCTTCGGCGGCAAGGTCGTGCGCTGCCACGAGATCGTGCATGGCAAGCTCGCCCAGATGCATCACGCCGGCACCAGCCTGTTTCGCGGCCTGCCGTCGCCCCTGAACGCGACGCGCTATCATTCGCTGGTGGTGGACCGCGCCACCTTGCCCGATTGCCTGAATGTGACGGCATGGCTGGCGGATGGCACCATCATGGGGTTGCAACACCGCGACCTGCCGATCCATGGCGTGCAATTCCACCCCGAAAGCATCGCGTCCGAGCATGGTCATGCCATGCTGCGGAATTTTCTTGATGCGGCCAAAGTGCCCGCCAAGGTGCCCGCCCAGGTGCCAGCATGAGCGAGGCGCTGAAACCCCTGATCGCCGCCGCCGTTGCCGGTCCGATGACTGCAGCCGAGGCCGAGGCCGCATTCCAGATCCTGTTCGCGGGCGAAGCGACACCGGCCCAGATCGGCGGCTTTTTGATGACGCTGCGCACGCGGGGCGAAACGGTGACGGAATACACCGCCGCCGCTCGGGTCATGCGGGCGAAATGCCTGCTCGTGCACGCCCCGGTGGGGGCGATCGACATCGTCGGCACCGGCGGTGACGGGAAGAAAACGCTGAACATCTCGACCGCCGCCGCGCTGGTCACGGCAGGTGCGGGCGTGCCGGTAGCCAAGCACGGCAATCGCAACCTGTCATCGAAATCTGGCGCGGCGGATGCGCTGACCCAACTGGGCATCAACGTGATGGTCGGGCCCCAAGTGGTTGAAAAGGCGCTGAAAGAGGCAGGCATCGGTTTCATGATGGCGCCGATGCACCATCCGGCCACCAAGCACGTGATGCCGGCGCGGTCCGAACTGGGCACGCGGACCATCTTCAACATCCTGGGGCCGCTGACCAATCCGGCGGGGGTGAAACGGCAACTGACCGGCGCCTTCGCGCGCGACCTGATCCGGCCCATGGCGGAAACGTTGGGGCAACTGGGGTCGGAACGCGCCTGGCTGGTGCATGGGTCCGACGGCACGGATGAAATGACCATCACCGGCGTCACCTGGGTTGCGGCTCTGGAAACCGATGGCAGCGTCCGCGAGGTGGAACTGCACCCCGAGGATTTCGGCCTGCCGGTGCATCCGTTCGACGATATCGCCGGCGACACGCCCGAGGTGAACGCCGCGGCCTTGCGCGCGTTGCTGCGCGGCGCGCCGGGGGCCTATCGCGATGCGGTGCTGATGAACGCCGCCGCTGCGCTGGTGATTGCGGATGTCGCCACCGACCTGAAAGATGGCGTGGCCCGCGCGCGCCACAGCATCGACAGCGGTTCGGCGCAGGAATGTCTGGCCCGCCTCGTCAACGCCACGCGTGAAGGATGATTTCCGCATGACCACCATTCTGGACAGCATCAAGGCCTACAAGCTGGACGAAATCGCCGCGGACAAGGCCGCCAGACCGCTGGCCGAGGTGGATGCAGAAGCGCGCAGCGCGCCACAGGTGCGCCCCTTTGCCGAAGCCCTGTTTCAGGCGTCGCGCACCGGCTATGGGCTGATCGCGGAAATCAAGAAGGCCAGCCCGTCCAGGGGCCTGATCCGGGCGGATTTCAACCCCGCGGCGCTGGCAAAGGCCTATGCCGCCGGCGGCGCCACTTGCCTGTCGGTGCTGACGGATACGCCCAGTTTTCAAGGTGCCAAGGATGATCTGGTGCAGGCGCGCGCCGCCTGCGACCTGCCGGTGCTGCGCAAGGATTTCCTTTTTGACCCCTATCAGGTGACCGAGGCGCGCGCGCTGGGGGCGGACTGCATCCTGATCATCATGGCAGCCGTCGATGATGTGCTGGCCGCCGAACTGGAAGCCGCCGCCACCTATTGGGGCATGGATGCCCTGATCGAGGTGCATGACGCGGCTGAACTGGACCGCGCCAAGCGGTTGAAATCACGGATGATCGGCATCAACAACCGCGACCTGAACACGTTCGACACCTCGCTGGACACCACGCGGCGGTTGTCAAAACATGTGCCGGGCGACCGGATCATGGTGTCGGAGTCGGGTCTGTTCACGCCCGCCGACCTTGCAGACATGGCGATGTACGGCGCGCGCGTGTTCCTGATCGGCGAAAGCCTGATGCGGCAGGCCGATGTCACGGCAGCCACCCGCGCGATCCTTGCCGACCCGCTCACCCCGGGGGGCGCGGGATGACCGACGCCAAAGGATTGACCCATTTCGACGACGGGGGTGCGGCGCATATGGTCGATGTGTCCGACAAGGAAATAACGGCGCGGGTCGCGGTGGCCGAAGGTTACATCAGGATGATGCCGCAAACTCTTGCGATCATTATAGAAGGTCGCGCAGGCAAGGGTGATGTTCTGGGCATCGCGCGGCTGGCGGGCATCATGGGCGCGAAACGCACCGCAGACCTGATCCCGCTGTGCCATCCGCTGCCGATCACCAAGGTAGCGCTGGATCTGACACCGGACAGCGATCTGCCGGGCGTGCGGATCACCGCCACGGTGCGCACCACCGGCCAGACCGGCGTGGAGATGGAGGCGTTGACTGCCGTGTCCGTCGCCGCACTGACCGTGTTCGACATGGTCAAGGCGGTGGAAAAGACGATGGAGATCGGCGGCATCCGCGTCACGCTGAAGGATGGCGGCAAGTCGGGCCGGTTCACCGCGCCATGATTTCGGTGGCCGCGGCCCTTGACGCGCTGTTTGCACTGGCACCCCGCATGGCCAGCGAAGACGTGCCCTTGCGCCATGCCGCAGGCCGGGTCCTTGCCGCCCCTGTCACGGCGCAG
>JBGSJU010000308.1:0-2257 GCA_041741655.1 Rhodobacterales bacterium | reverse complement strand
CGCGGCGGGCGCGGTCCGGGCCGGGCGGGTCGGTCTGGCGTTGCTCTGGCTGGCGGCGGCGCTGACGGCGATCACGGGCCTCGACTATTTCCGCAAGGCGCTGCCGTATTTGAAGGACTGACGGGATGATGATCGACGTTTTGTATTTTGCCTGGGTGCGCGAACGCATCGGACTGCCGCGCGAACGGTTGACGACGGATGCCGCGACGGTCGCCGATCTGGTTGCGGAACTGATCCAGCGCGAAGACCGTTATGCCGCCGCCTTTGCGGATGTGACCGCGCTGCGCGTCGCGGTGGATCAGGTGCTGACCGGGTTCGACACGCCCTTGGCGGGCGCGCGCGAGGTCGCGTTCTTTCCGCCGATGACGGGGGGTTGAATGCGCATCGTGGTGGAGGACGCGGCCTTTGACGCGGGAGCCGAGGTGAACGCGTTTGCGGCTGCGCAGCGCGACATGGGCGCCATCGTGACGTTTCAGGGCGTGGTGCGCGGCGATGGTGGGCTGGCGCGGATGGAGATCGAACATTACCCCGGCATGACCGAACGTGCGCTGACCGCGATTGCGACCGAGGCGCGCGACCGCTGGAACCTTGGCGATGTGCTGGTGATCCACCGACATGGCCGCCTGACCCCCGGCGAGGTCATCATGATGGTCGCCACCGCCGCACCACACCGCGCGGATGCCTTTGCCGCAGCGGACTATCTGATGGATTACCTGAAATCCCGCGCGCCATTCTGGAAAAAGGAATATGGGGCCGATGGCGCCGCCGAAAACGCAACATGGGTTGCGGCCAAAGACGCCGACGAGGCCGCGTTGACGCGCTGGCAAGGAGCAAGCAATGAGTGATGTTCTGACCGAATTCGCCGCCTTCCTGCATCCGCGCGCCGCCGGGCGGTTGCAGGGCAGCGCGAAACTGGTGCTGACGGATATTGGCGCCGTGATACTGGATGCCGATGGTGCGCGCATCGGGGACGATCCCGCCGATGTCACGCTGACCGCGCGCGAGGACGTGTTCCGCCGGATCCTGTCGGGCGATCAGAACCCGATGATGGCGGTGATGACCGGCAAGCTGAAGGTCGAGGGCAGCGCGACCCGCGCGTTGAAAGTCGCGGAAATCCTGACCGCCTGACCGTTCTGTTGCGCGTCACCGCGCCTGAATGCGTTCCACATAGGTGCGCAATTCTTCGGCCTCGTGACGGGCGTCGCGCAACCCGTCCATCGCGGCGGACAGTTCCGCCTCGGTCTGCGCCAGCTGGTTGGTCAATTCGGCCTCGCGCTGTTGCAGGTAGATGATCGCCTGATCGCGGGTTTCTTCCGCTTCGTGCAGTTCCTGCGCCATGCGTTCCAATTCGCCGATGTCCTGCCGGGACACGCGGGTGAAACGGTGCACCAGCCAGTTGGCGAACCAGCCGATCAGAAAGGCCACGAACAGGATGATCGCGGTGACGAAGATGAATTCCGTTCTGCTCAATCGCCCGATCCTTCTGGAGTGGTGGCGCCCGCGGGCAAAGTGGCCGGATCGGTTGGATCGTCCTCTGCCCCGCCTTCCAGAGCATTTTCCAGCAGGGTGTCAATGGCCGGGTTTGCCGCCGCTGGCCGAACGAGGCGAATTTCGATCCGACGGTTGGTTTCACGGCCGGTTTCACTGTCATTCTCGGCGATCGGGCGCGCTTCGCCGTAACCGACGGCGGTGAATTGCACCCCGGCAACCCGGCGTTCCACCAGGGCTGCCAGCACCGCTTCGGCGCGTTGTTGCGACAACTCGGCATTCATTTCCTCGCGGCCCTGCGAATCCGTGTGGCCGCCGATTTCCATCGCGATGGCGTCGCATTTTTCCAAGGCGGCGGCGACGGCGTCAAAGATCGCGCCGGCCTGCGCATCCGGCGTGGCCGATCCCGGTTCAAAGGCGATCTTGGATGCGGCCAGCACCGCCTGCACGTCCGCCTCGCATTCATCGGGTGTGGGCAGGCCCAGCACCGGGTCCAGCTTTTTCTGATAGGTGACCTCGATGTTCATCCGCGTGCCCTGCCCCAGCTTTTCCACCAGAAAGCGCGCAATGTCCGCCGGGGCTTCGGCATTGCCGGTTTCCCCGGTGACCGTGACCAGATCGGGCGTTACCGTGACCATGCCATGGCTGACATGGGTCAGCGCCTCCAGCCCGGTCAGAACGCGCAGCGGCCAACCGGGCGGCAGAGTGTCATCGACGCGGGCCGCCATGGTGACCGCGTCCGATCCGAACCGGGCGCGGGCCAGGCTTT
>JBGSJU010000307.1:0-2102 GCA_041741655.1 Rhodobacterales bacterium | reverse complement strand
TCGGGCGTCACGCCGATGATCGCCATCGCCGGGGCGGCGCTGGCGGCGGGGGCCGAGGTGACGCTGATCTATGGCAACCGCAGCACCGGCACGATCATGTTCCGCGACGCGCTGGATGCGCTGAAAGACCGCTACATCGACCGTTTCACGCTGATCCATATCCTGAGCCGCGAGGCACAGGATGTCGCGCTGCTGCATGGGCGGGTGACGGGCGATCGGGTCGCGCGGCTGGCGCAGGCGGGCGCGGTTGATCTGGACAGGGCCGATGCGGTGTTCCTGTGCGGGCCGGGCGAGATGATCGATGATGTGTCCGCGATGCTGGCCGCGCGTGGCATCCCCGAGGCGCGCATCCGCCATGAACGGTTCTTTACCGCCGGCGAAGCGCCGCGCCCGCGGTCTGCGGCAGCGGAAGCGGTGGCCGCAACGGGTGTGACGGTCGCGGTGGTTCTGGACGGGGTGCGACGCAGTTTCGCGGTGGAGGCCGGCGACAATTCAGTTCTGGACGCCGCCGAACGGCAGGGGCTGGACCTGCCCTATTCCTGCCGGGGCGGGATGTGCTGCACCTGCCGGTGCAAGGTCACTGACGGCAGCGCCGAGATGGCGGTGAATTATTCGCTGGAAGCGTGGGAGATTGCCGCCGGGTTCACACTGGCCTGTCAGGCACGACCCACCAGCACGACCTTGGTGCTGGATTTCGACGCGGCGTAAGGCGGCGTTGGGTTCGACCCCCCCCGGCTCAGTTCAACAGCCCGGCATGGCGCATCGCGTCGGCGATGCGCGCCTTTGTGCCGTCGGTCAGGCCGACCAGCGGCAGGCGCACCTCGTCCGCGCAGATCCCCAGCAGCGATAGCCCGTATTTCGCGCCCGCAACGCCGGGTTCCAGAAAAATCGCCTCGTGCAGCGGCATCAGCCGGTCCTGATAGTCCAGCGCGCGGGCATAATCGCCGGCCAGCGTCGCCTCTTGGAATTCGGCACACAGGCGTGGCGCGACATTGGCGGTCACGGAAATGCACCCCACCCCGCCATGGGCGTTGAACCCCAGTGCGGTGGCATCCTCGCCCGACAACTGCACGAAATCCCGCCCGCAGGTGATACGCTGTTTCGGCACGCGGGACAGATCGCCGGTGGCGTCCTTGACGCCGATGATGCGCGGCAGTTTCGCCAGTTTGCCCATCGTGTCGGGCGACATGTCAACCACGGACCGGCCCGGGATGTTGTAGATGATGATCGGCAGCGTGCAGCAATCATGCAGCGCGGTGAAATGCGCGATCAGCCCGGCCTGCGTCGGTTTGTTATAATAGGGCGTCACCACCAGCGCGGCGTCCGCCCCGACCTTTTCGGCATGCTGGATCAGTTCGATGCCTTCGACGGTGTTGTTCGACCCCGCCCCCGCGATCACCGGCACGCGTCCGGCGGCGGCCTTGACCACCTCTTCGACCACGATCTGGTGTTCGCGGTGCGTCAGGGTCGGGCTTTCGCCGGTGGTGCCGACCGGGACGATCCCATGCGAGCCTTCGGCGATGTGCCAGTCCACCAGTTTCTTCAGCGTGTCCAGATCCAGCGCGCCGTTCTTGAACGGCGTGACGAGGGCGGGAAGAGACCCTTTGAACATGGCACGCTCCTGATGCATAGGACTGGTTCCGGTTGGCCGCCCCACCTGCCGGGCCCACCTGCCGGGACTGCCGGGATTGTGAGTTGAGGCTGCGGGGGGCTGAATTTATGAGGGCTTGTGTAGTCCCGGCCAACAGGGAAAGGCAAGAGATGTTGCAGCGCGTGATCTGGGTGATGCTGGCGGTCTGGCTGGTGCTGTCGCCACCGGTGGCGGCCCAATCCGGACCAAAACCGATGACGGCGGCGTTTTCGGCGGCAGAAAAGGGTGATTGGCCAACAGCTTCGGCGCTGGCGGCACGCGCCGGGACCGGCGGGCCGGAACTGGTCGAATGGCTGCGGTTGCGCGCCGGTGAAGGCACGCCTGCCGAAGTGCTGACGTTTCTGAAAGCCCATCCCTACTGGCCCGGTCTGCGACTATTGCGGCGCCGTGCCGAGCCGGTGTTCGACTCGGCCAGCGACACGCAGGTGCTGGCGTTCTTTGGAACCGAAGC
>JBGSJU010000306.1:0-3867 GCA_041741655.1 Rhodobacterales bacterium | reverse complement strand
ATCGGACCGCCGGTGATCGCGGCGATCACTTCGGGCGCGGCCAGCGCCTCGGCATAGCCCGTGCGCTGCAGGTCCAGTTCGGCGGGCGACATCGACCGCGACACATCCACGGCCAGCACCAGATGCAGGTCCACCTCGGCGGCAGAGGCCGCATGCGCCATCATGGCGAACGCAAAAAGGGCAGCGGTCTGACAGTGCATGACCGCAGGCTGAAAGGCGGCGGGCGACCTGTCCAGTCACAACCCTGTCATGAGGCAGGCCCACCGCATCGATTGCCCGTTTTTCAGAACCTTTGGTCGGCCCCCTGCTGCCATTGCCGCACCAGATTGCCAAAGCGGGTGAACTTGCCCTCGAAACTCAGATCCACACTGCCGATCGGGCCGTGGCGCTGTTTGCCGATGATGACCTCGGCCTTGCCGTGCAGGTTCTCCATCCGCTGTTGCCACGCCGCCATCTTGTCGAGCGCGTCATCGGACGGTTTTTCGCGTTCGGCGTAATATTCCTCGCGGAACACGAACATCACCACGTCGGCGTCCTGTTCGATCGACCCTGATTCGCGCAGGTCCGACAATTGCGGGCGTTTCTCCTCGCGGCTTTCGACCGCGCGCGACAACTGCGACAGGGCGACCACGGGGATATCCAGTTCCTTTGCGATCGCCTTCAGCCCCTGGGTGATCTCGCTGACCTCGTTGACCCGGCTGTCGCGGGCCGTCGCCGGGCGCACCAGTTGCAGGTAATCGACGAACAGCGCATCCAGTCCATGCGTGCGTTTCAGCCGCCGGGCGCGGGCGGCCAGTTGCGAGATCGGCAGCGCGGCGGTGTCGTCGATGTAAAGCGGACAGGCCTCCAGCGTCTTGGCCGCATCCAGAAAGCGGCGGAATTCCTGTTCGGTCATGTCGCCGCGCCGGATCTGTTCGGACGGGATTTCGGCGGCTTCGGACAGCACGCGCGCGGCCAGCTGTTCGGCAGACATTTCAAGGCTGAAAAAGCCGACCACCCCGCCATCCACCGCGCCCTCGCTGCCATCGGGCAGGCGGCCGCGCCGATAGGCCTTGGCGATGTTGAAGGCCATGTTGGTCGCCAGCGAGGTCTTGCCCATCGACGGACGGCCCGCCAGGATCAGCAGGTCGGACCGGTGCAGCCCGCCCAGTTTCTTGTCCAGATCGATCAGCCCGGTGGACAGGCCCGCCATGCCGCCGTCGCGTTCATAGGCGGCATTGGCCATCTTGACCGCATCGGTTACCGCCTTGACGAAGGACTGGAAACCGGTTTCCGAACTGCCCTGTTCGGACAGTTTGTAAAGTTTCTGTTCCGCCTCGACGATCTGTTCCTTGGGTTCGGAACTGACCTCGACCCGGCGCGCCTTGGCGGAAATTTCCTGCCCCAGCGCGATCAGTTCGCGCCGGATCGCCAGATCATGGATCAACTGCGCATATTCCCGCACCGCATAGGCCGAGATGGCCGCACCTGCGAGCCGGGCCAGATAGGCCGGGCCGCCCAGTTCACGCAGGCCGGGGTCATCCTCGAAAAATGCCTTCAGCGTGACCGGCGAGGCGAGCGCGTTCTTGGCAATCCGCGCGGAAGCCACCTCCCAGATCCTGGCATGCACCGGATCGTAGAAATGCCGCGTGTTGATGATCGCGGCGATACGGTCGAACACATCGTTGTTGGTCAGTACCGCGCCCAGAAGCTGCTGTTCAGCCTCGATGGAATGCGGAACCGTATCGGGTGCCTCGACACCCGGCTGAATCGGCGAAATTTCGTTCATCATTGTCCCCTTGTGGGGCTGTCGCATAGCCTGCCCGTGCGCCGGCACGCAAATGGTATGTTTCGGGGGGTAACCTGTGGGTAAGTTTCAAGCTACCACACATGGTGGTTTGGGACAATCCACCATCCAGATGTTGGCATCCGGCGTGATTGGCCCCACCGATGGCTTTTGGCGAATTTCAGCCGTTGTGGCGCGCGCGCCAGCCTTCGGGGTCGTTCAAGAACCCCTCGACCTCGGCCAAAGTTTCCGGCGCAAAGCGGCCTTGCGCCTTGGCCTCGGCCAGAACGTCCCACCAGGTGCACAAATAGTGCAATTCGATGCCATGTTCGCGCAGCACCGGCACGGTCTGCGGGAAGATGCCGTAGTAGAAGATCACCGCCGTATGCCCGCAGGTGGCCCCGGTCTCGCGAATCGCCTCGACAAAGGACAGTTTCGATCCGCCATCCGTGGTCAGGTCCTCGACCAGCAGCACGCGCTGACCATCCGACATCGCGCCCTCGATCCGGGCGTTGCGGCCATAGCCTTTCGGCTTTTTGCGCACATAGGTCATCGGCAGCGCCATCCGTTCGGCGACCAGCGCGGCGAACGGGATGCCCGCGGTTTCGCCGCCCGCGATGTTGTCGAACGCCTCGAACCCCGCGGCCCGCATCACGGTGCAGGTCAGGAAATCCATCAGGGTGGACCGGATGCGCGGGAAGGAAATGAGTTTCCGGCAATCGATATAGACCGGTGACGGCAGGCCCGAGGCAAAGATGAACGGTTTGTCGGCCATGAAATGCACCGCGCCGATCTCCCACAGCATGCGGGCGGTCAGGCGGGCGATTTCATCCTGAGGGGGATAGCTGGCGGGGATCATGGCGGGCCTCCGATGCGGGTTCGGGGCGGTTTAGCGGGTTTGCGCGGGGGGCGAAAGGGTGGGAGGTGCCGGGCTTGGGCGCAGTTGCCGCATGGCGATCCTGACTGCATCTTCTCGCAATCCGCTCCGTTCCGGGTTATGCTGCATTGCGGCGTGGGGGTGCATATGGCCATTGTCCTGATCGTTGTCACGCTGGCCTTGCTGATCGCGGGGGCATGGCGCGGTGTTTCCCTGCTGATCCTGGCGCCGCTGCTGGCTGTGCTTGCAGCCTTCGTGTCCGGCGCGCCGGTGCTGGCCGGCTACACGCAGGTGTTTATGCGGGCGGCGGGCGATTTTGTGGTCGCGTTCTTTCCGCTGTTCCTGCTGGGCGCGTTGTTTGGCCGGGTGATGGAGGCGTCAGGCGCGGCTGTCCGGCTGGCGACGGGTATCGCCAGCGCCTTGGGACCGCAAAATGCCATCCCCGCCGTGGTGCTGGCCTGCGCCGTGCTGACCTATGGCGGGGTGTCGCTGTTTGTGGTGGCCTTTGCGGCCTGGCCGCTGGCGCGCGCGCTGTTTGCGCAAACCGGGCTGCCAGCACGGCTGATCCCGGCGAGCATCGCATTGGGGGCCTTCACCTTTACCATGACGGCGTTGCCCGGCACCCCGTCGATCCAGAACGCGATCCCAACGGCGACATTCGGCACGACGCCCTTTGCCGCGCCGGGTCTGGGCCTGATCGCGGCGGCGGTGATGCTGGGGTTGGGGCTGGCGTGGCTCAAGCTGCGGGTGCATGCGGGTGGTGAAATGCCGGTGCCGGACCAAGCGCCGGACGAGACCAACCCCGCCACGATCCCGTTCCGGGTCGCGCTGGCGCCGATCCTGTCCGTGGGCGTCGTCACGCTGCTGATGGGCATGGTGGTGCTGCCCGCGCTGGATACCAGCTACCTTGGCGATCCGGTCTATGGCGCGACCGATCTGGGACGCGTGCAGGGTCTGTGGTCGGTCATCACCGCGCTGGCCGTTGCGCTGGCCCTTGCGCTGGTCCTCAGCCGCCCGGCCAACCTGATGCAGGTGTTGAACACGGGCGCGGAATCGGCGCTGCTGCCTCTGTTCAACACCGCGAGCCTGGTGGGGTTCGGTGCGGTCATCGCGACCCTGCCGGGGTTCGAGATGCTGCGCCTGAGCCTTGACGACCTGTCCGGCGGCAATGTGCTGATCACGGCGGCCCTGTCATCCGGCGCGCTGGCGGGGCTGACCGGGTCGG
>JBGSJU010000305.1:0-4803 GCA_041741655.1 Rhodobacterales bacterium | reverse complement strand
CCACCTGTCCGTTTTGGCCTGCCGCGGGCGCGCATCATCGCCCGGCTGGGCGACCCGACTGCCGCACGCGCCGTCAGCCTGATCGCCATCCACCAGCACGGCATCCCCGATGATTTCCCCGACGCCGTGATCACTGAAGCCGACGCGATGGTGCCCGCTGCCTTGGGCACCCGTGACGACCTGACCGATATGCCGTTGGTGACCATCGACCCGTCAGATGCCCGCGACCATGATGACGCCGTCTTTGCCCTTGCCGATGACGAACCGCGCAACCCCGGTGGCCACATCGTTTGGGTCGCCATCGCCGATGTCGCGCATTACGTCCGCCCCGGGTCGGCGCTGGACCGCGAGGCGCGCAAGCGCGGCAATTCCAGTTATTTCCCCGACCGGGTGGTGCCGATGCTGCCCGACCGGCTGTCGGGTGACCTGTGCTCGCTGCACGAAGGCGTGGTGCGGCCCTGTATCGCCGTGCGGATGCAGATCACCGCAGAGGGCCACAAGATCGGGCATCGTTTCGTGCGCGGGTTGATGCGCTCCGTCGCGTCCCTGACCTATGAAGAGGTGCAGGCGGCTCAGGACGGTACGCCCAACGACCGCTGCGCCGATCTGATGGCCGATGTGATCACGCCGCTCTATGCCGCCTATGCCGCGCTGATGGCCGCGCGCGCCGACCGCCAGCCACTTGAACTGGACTTGCCCGAACGCAAGGTGGCGCTGTCGGACGCGGGCGAGGTGGTCTCGGTCGCCTTCCGCGACCGGCTGGATGCGCACAAGCTGATCGAGGAATGCATGATCCTCGCCAATGTTGCCGCTGCGGAAACACTGGTGCAGAAAAAATCGCCGCTGCTGTTCCGGGTGCATGAAGAACCGACGCCCGAGAAACTCGAATCGTTGCGCGATACCGCCGAGGCGGCGGGGCTGGTGCTGGCCAAGGGTCAGGTGCTGAAAACCGCGCACCTGAACCGGCTGCTGGCGGCGGCGGCGGGCACGGACCTTGATGAACTCATCAACATGTCCACTCTGCGCGCCATGACGCAAGCCTATTACAGCCCGCAGAATTTCGGCCAT
Organism: Rhodobacterales bacterium; assembly: GCA_041741655.1. GTDB lineage: Bacteria > Pseudomonadota > Alphaproteobacteria > Rhodobacterales > Rhodobacteraceae > UBA9554. Next base: position 3,735 of record JBGSJU010000305.1, on the reverse strand, counting down.
TTCGGGCTGGCGCTGCAGGCCTACGCGCATTTCACCTCGCCGATTCGCCGCTATTCCGACCTGATCGTGCATCGCGCGTTGATCAGCGCGCATGGCTGGGGCGATGACGGGCTGTCGCGCGATGATATCGAGGACATGGAGGCGACAGCGACGCATATTTCCGACACCGAACGCCGCAGCATGATGGCGGAACGCGATACAAATGATCGCTATCTGGCGGCGTTTCTGGCGGATCGTGTCGGACAGGAGTTTGCCGGGCGGATCAGCGGCATCGCGCGCGCGGGCGTGTTCGTGAAACTTGATGACACCGGCGCGGACGGGCTGATCCCGATGCGCGCGCTGGGGAACGAATTCTTCCACCATGACCGCGACAGCCAGACCCTGATCGGGGCCGATACCGGCCGCGTCATCGGGCTTGGCGCGCGGGTCACGGTGAAACTGGCCGAGGCCACGCCCGTCACCGGCGGTCTGCTCTTGGAACTGTTGACGCTGGATGGTGAAGCCAGCCCGCGCAGCACCCGGCACCGCCCCGGCAAACCAGTGAAACGGCGTCTTGGCGCCGCCAAGGCCGGTGATCGCGGCAAGCGCGGATCGCAAAAGATCAGCCGCAAGCGGTAAGCCGGCCCGCGCTGGCGCGGGCCCCCCGCTCCCGCAGGGGCCGCGCTTCAGCGCGCTTTCGCCATCCGCACCGGGATTGCTTTTGGTTTGGCAACAATCGCGCTATAGTTTTCCCAAACGGCGACAGACCCGGAGCAGACAGATGCGCAGCCTTTTGACCGCCCTCTTGTGCGGTATCCTGACCGTTGGCCCAGCGGCGGCAAACCCGATGGCGCCGGCCATACCGGTCATCTCGACCCAAGGCGCAAAATTCGACGCCTGGCTGGCCGGCTTTCGGGAGCGGGCAAAGGCCAAGGGGATCTCGCCCCGGGTGTTGAACGCGGCGCTGTCAGGTGTCAGCTATCTGCCCGAGGTGGTCGCCAAGGACCGCAACCAGTCCGAGTTCACCCGCGAGATCTGGGATTACCTTGATTTCGCCGCCTCGCCGATCCGGATCGAGAACGGACAGAAAGCCATGCGCCAGCATGCCGCCGTTCTGCGGCAGGTCGAGGCCCGCTATGGCGTGGACCGCCATATCGTCGCCGCTGTCTGGGGCATGGAAAGCACCTATGGCACCCGCAAGGGCGATTTCAACGTGATCGCGGCACTGGCAACGTTGGCTTACGACGGACGGCGCGGCAAATTCTTCGAGGCGCAACTGATCGCCGCGCTGCAGATCCTGCAGGCCGGCGATATCCCCGCCGACCGGATGCAAGGGTCATGGGCCGGCGCGATGGGGCACACCCAGTTCATCCCCACCTCTTACCTTGCCTATGCGGTGGATTTCACCGGCGACGGGCGGCGCGACATCTGGGGCGATGATCCGGCGGATGCGCTGGCGTCCACTGCCGCCTATCTGGCCCGGCACGGCTGGGTCAAGGGCCAGCCTTGGGGGGTCGAGGTGCGGCCGCCCAAGGGCTTTGACACCCGCCAGGCGAAACGCGACAACCGCCGCGCGCCGTCCGAATGGGCCGCCCTTGGCGTCACCGACATGGCGGGCCGCAAGGTGCCGAACCATGGTCGGGCGGCTATCCTTCTGCCGGCGGGCAAGGGTGGGCCGGCCTTCATGATCTTCGACAATTTCCGCGTCATCGAACGCTACAACGCGGCGGATGCCTATGTGATCGGCGTCGGTCATCTGGCTGACCGGCTGGCCGGTGGTCCCGAAATCCAGACGCCATGGCCGCGCGGTTATGATCCCTTGAGTTTCGACGAGCGGATGGAGTTGCAGACCCGCCTGATCCGCGCGGGCTATACCCTTGACAAGGTCGATGGCGTGATCGGGCCACAGACGGTGGCCGCGATCCGCGCCTATCAGCAATCGCGTGGGGTCACGGTGGATGGCTACCCCAGTCAGGATGTCCTGCGCCTGCTGAAATCCCGCTAGGGTTACTTGATCCGCTGGCCGTTCGCCACGATCTGCCCGTCCGGGGTGAATTCGATCTTCGATGTCAGGGTATCCGCGCCGTCCATCTTGCCGAACACGCTCATCATCATGCGAAATCCCATGGCCTGGTCTTCGGGCACCAGACCCATGGCGATCAGCTTGTCCAGCAACGCGTTGCCGCCCACCAGTTTCAGATCGATGGCGCCATCGGGACGGGCCATGCCGGGCACGGTCGTCTTGTCGGCATTGTCGAAGGTGAAATCGCCCGTCCCGGTCAGGTCGGCGCCCGCCAGCCGCAAGGTCAGGTCGTTCAGCGTCAGGGCATGGATTTCGCCCGGCGCGGCCGTGGATTGCGCCAGTGCCGGATCGGCCAGATCGGTGGTGATACGCGCCTTGCCCGCCAGATCCAGCGCCAGCGTCGCCGGGTCACGCGGCAACTGACCGGTGGGGTCCAGCATCGACCAGATCACATCCGACATCACCAGATCGGCCAGCGTCAGGTTCAGGGCGAAATCACGGGGTTCATCAGATTTCTGGATCGGGATCAACAGGTTGAACCCCACCTTGGCAATGTCCACCGTCATCGGCACCGGCACCGGACCGCCCGAGAATTCATATTTCGCGCCTGTCCCGGCCCCGCCATAGGACAGTGCCCCCTGATCCATCCGGAACATCAGATCACCACTGGCCGAGGCCGAGGCCACTGTGGAGGACTGGCCATCGGTCACGAATGTCATGTTCGATGACCCGCCCTTGTGGGTCAGCGCCCCATCCACCGCAAAACCCGCCGCCATCATGGCTGCCATGTCCTGCATGTTCACGTCGGTGGGCATCTGCGTGCTGGCCTGCAGCGTCACATCCCGCATCTGCCCCGCGACCATGATCGGGGTCTGATCCTCGGGATTTGTCATGTCCAGCGTCCAGTTGACCGCCGCCGCCGCCATGGTCTGGCCGGCGCTGCGCGTGGTGGCGCCGCGTGTGGTGCGGGTTTCACCGGTCATGCCGGTCATGGCCGCCCGCGCGGCGCGCAGGTCCAGCGCGGCACCGTCAACCACGACCCGGGTCGCCGTCATCGCCAGTTCCTCTGCCGCATAGGCATAGCCGATATTGTCGGGATTGCCGGACACCGTCATGGTCAGCCCGGTCTGGGTATAGTCGATTTCCAGATCGATGGCCTTGCCATCTGTTCCCTTCATCGCCGCGACGATCGGCATGGTGGCGGGCATCACGACGGCGACGGTGCCGTCCGCCTGTTCCGTCAGGGTCATGCGGTCCATCGCAATGCTGACCGTGCCGCCGTTCTCGGGCAACTGCGTGGTCATGGTCACGTCGGACACGGTCAGCACCTTGCCCGACAGGTCTTCGCGCGCCGCGATCTGATAGCCGTAGGTCTCCATGTAGGATTTCCAATCGCTCCAGACCTCGGTCGCGGTGACGTCGGCGGTGGCCGGCAGGGCCATCAGCAGCGCCAGCAGACTGGCGGAAACGGGGACAAGACGACGCATCAGAAGAATCCTTTCGGGTTGACCAAAGATTTTGGCGACACTGTTGGTCTGGCAGGCCGCCCGGTCAAGGCTGGACCGTCGCCCGTTCGCGGTTTATCCCGACAATACGCATCGCAGAACAGGGAGAACGGGATGGACGGTCAGGTTGTCGTGATCACAGGGGCCAGCCGTGGCATCGGAGCCGAGGCCGCGCGGGTGTTCGCCGCCAAAGGCGCCAAGGTGGCGCTGCTGGCGCGGTCCGGCGCG
>JBGSJU010000304.1:0-15964 GCA_041741655.1 Rhodobacterales bacterium | reverse complement strand
ACCGCAGGCGGCGGCGGGGGCGGCCAGGAACGCGCGGCTCCAGTCCGGGGCGGCATGATCCAGATGGCAGATGCGCGTCGCCTCGCGCATCACCTCGATCATGTCCAGATCGCCATAGGCGTAGAACGGATCGCGGGTGTTGTCCGACGCGAAACTGACCGAAATTCCGCGCGCCAGCATTTCATGCACCAGCGTGACGCCCCGGTTGCGCGGGGTGCGCCCGGCATGGCGGTCTTGCAGATACAGGTTGCACATCGGCAGGCTGACCATGGCGATGCCGGCGCGCGCGCACAGGTCCAGCGTGCGCAACGCGTCATCCTCGGGCATCACGGACAGCGAACAGGTGTGGCCCACCACGATCGAGCCGGAAAACCCGGTGGCCAGCGCCGCTTCGGCGATCTGGTGCAGGGTGTTCACACGTGGGTCCAGCGTTTCATCGGCGTGGAAATCCACCGGCAATCCGCGGTCCGCCGCCATCTGGAAAAACAGCCGCAGCCGCGCGTCCATGTCCGGCATCGGAAAGGTGAACAGGCCCATGACCCCGTCATGCGCCGCGATCCGGTCAGCCAGCGCGCGGAAATCGCCATCCGCCGCTATGCGGTCACAGCCGATCAGCGCCGCGCCCTGCAGGGCGATCCGTCCCGCCCAGTCCGCGCGCAGGTCCGCAAAAAGCGGCCAGGACACGGCATCCTGCGGCGCGATACTGTCCAGATGGGTGCGGATCGCGCGCGTGCCATGCGCATAGGCGGTGCGCAGGCCGAAATCCATCCGCGCGCGCAGGTCATCCGCCGTCCAATACGCCGCCGTATCCTGCTGCACCGCGGCCAGCGCGCCCATGAAGGTGCCATCCGGGTTGGGCGTGCGGCGCCAGACATGGCCCTTGTCCAGATGGGTGTGCATGTCGATAAAGGCCGGGAATATCAGCGCGCCCTTCAGATCGACCACCACCCCGGTGCCGTCATCCGCGACGATCTGCGCGCCTGCCAGTGCCAGATCGGTGCGAACGAGATCTGCCGCGGCGCCTCGCAGCCAGCCGGGAACGGTCGCGTTGACCAGCCGCAGGCGGGGCGCATCGGGAAGGGTCAGGAAATCCATCATCCGTCCCGCTTTACCGCGCTTTCATGCCATTTCCGCAACGCCAGCCACGATATCAGGGACGTCGCGCCATAGATCGCCACCCCCAGAGCTGCGATCAGCAACAGCCCCGCGAACATGCGCGGAATGTTCAGGCGATACGATGCCTCAAGGATGCGGAACGCCAGCCCCGACCCGATCCCGCCGGTGCCCGCGACATATTCCGCCACCACCGCCCCGATCAGCGACAGCCCGCCGCCGATGCGCAAACCGTTCAGGAAATAGGGCAGGGCGGATGGCAGTTGCAGATGGATCAACCGCTGCCAGCGCGAGGCGCGATAGATCGAGAAAAGGTCGGTCAGGTTGTGGTCCGCCGATTTCAGCCCGGTGGTGGTGCTGGACAGGATCGGAAAGAACGCCACCACCCAGGCGCAGATCAACAGCGCCACCAGTTTGCTGTCCACATAGATGAAGATCAGTGGCGCGATGGAAATGATCGGCGTGACCTGCAGGATCACCGCATAGGGAAACAACGACATTTCCGCGAACCGGCTTTGCGCGAACAGGATCGCGAGGCCGACGCCGCCGATCACCGCCGCCGCCAGCGCCATCAGCGTGATCTTCAACGTGACCCACAACGACACCGACAGCGTGCCCCAATCGGCAATCAGCGTTTCCACCACCCGACCCGGTGCGGGCAGGATGTAATGCGGAATATCGTTCACCTTGACCAGCCGGTCCCAGCCCCAGATCGTCAGGGCCAGCACGACCAGCGGCAACAGCCATTGCGCTACCGCCTCGATCCGTTTGCGCCGCGCGCGCCGCGCTTCATCCGCGTCGATCATCGGGGCGGCATCGGCGGGGCGGCGCATGTTGGTGCCACTTTCGGTGGTGATCACGTCGGCACCTCTTCTTCCAGCAATTCACCCCCCATCGCCGCCATCAGCGCGTCCGACGCGGTGCGGGCATGCGCGGCGTAGTCCATCGATGTGCGGAATGTCAGGTCGCGGGGGTAGGGCGCATCGACGGTGATTTCGCGCACCACCCGACCGGGGCGCGGCGCCATGATCAGGATGCGGTCGGACAGGAAGACCGATTCGAACACCGAATGCGTCACAAAGATCACTGTGCTGCCCATCTTCGTCTTCAGGTCCAGCAGGTCGTTGTTCAGTTTCTGCCGGGTGATCTCGTCCAGCGCGGCAAAGGGTTCGTCCATCAGGATCAGCCGGGGCCGGGTGACCAGTGCACGGGCAATCGACACGCGCATCTTCATGCCGCCGGACAATTCGCGCGGATAGGCCTCGCCGAACCGTTCAAGACCGACCAGCGCCAGCACCTCTTCGACCCGGTCCTTGACCGCGCGATAGGGTTGCCCGCGCAGCTTGAACGGCAGCGCCACGTTGCGGGCGACTGTTGCCCACGGCATCAACGTGGGTTCCTGAAACACCACGCCCAGATTGTCGCCCGCGCCGCCATCTTCCCAGATGATCCGCCCCGCCGTGGGCTGCATTAGGCCGGCAATCAGCCGCAGCGCGGTGGATTTGCCGCAGCCGGACGGGCCTAGCAGCGAGATGAAATCGCCTTCGTTCACCGTCAGGTTCATGCGGCGCAACGCGGCCACGGACCCGTTGAAGGTCTTGTCCACCATCTGCATCCGCAGGATCGGCGGGCGCTGGCCTATGGGTTGGGTCTGGGTCATCGCATCGCCTTGGCGGTCAGGGGGCGCAGTGCCGCGCCCCCCGATGGTGTCACTTGGTCTTTGGCAGGTCCAGCCCGACGCCCTTGTTGATGAATTGCAGCGTATAGGCCTTGGAGATGTCCAGCCCCGCCTTCAGCACGCCGGCGGTGACCATCTTGCCATAGAAATCCGCCATCCGCGCATCGGTTATCGCGCCGATGCCCATGGTCAGGCTGTCACCCGAATAGACGATGCCCTGTTCGATCATCTTTGTGATGGCATAGTCGATCGATGCCTGTGTCATGTCGGGATTGTCCTTCATGATCATAGCATTGGCGGCGGCATTGTCGTTGTGCAGGTAGTTGTGCCAGCCCTTGATCGACCCCTCGACGAAACATTTCACCACCTCGGGCTTGGTCGCCACGGTGTCGGCCAGCGTCTGGATCGTGGTCGAATAGGAGGTGTAACCCGCATCCGCGATCAGCCAGACATCGGGTTTGAACCCGCCTTCGGTTTCCACGGTCAGCGGTTCGGAGGACAGATAGCCCTGCATCGCGGATTGCTTGTCGGCGATGAACGGCGCGGCGTTGAAGGTATAGGGCGCGCGCTGTTCGTCGGTGAAGCCATAGGCGGACTTCATCCACTGGTAATAGGTGGTAAAGCCTTCGTCGCTGATCAGCAGTTTCGGCAGCGCCTTGATGCCTTCGAACGACGTCACGGCTCCGGGATGAGTCAGCAGCACCTGCGGTTCCTTCTGGAACATCGCGGCGACATTGACCAAGGGCAGTCCTTCCTGCACCCCGAACAGCGCGTTCAGCGTGCCGCCCATGTAGAAATCGATCTTGCCGGCCAGCAGCTGGGCGGCGTTGTTCACCTGCGGCCCGCCCGGCACGATGGTCACGTCCAGCCCGCAGGCGGCATAGGTGCCATCCGCGACGGATTGGTAGAACCCGCCATGTTCCGCCTGCGCGACCCAGTTGGTGCCGTAGGTGACGGCGACGTTCTGGGCCGATGCTGCGACCGGCAGCGCGGCGCCCAGAACGGTTGCGGTGGCCCGCGTCGTCAGCGATGGTGTGATCCGTGTCATGCAATTTCCCCCTGCGGTTGGTGTGGGCAAATGATAGGACGCGGTCTCGCACAACGAAAGCACACGCCGACGCATCTGCCGCCCGACGGGACTCGCGCGCCGTTTTTTTGGGCACAATCTGTCTGCCCGTCCGTGGCGCGCGAACTGCCCAGTTGGCAGGCAGGCGCAAATCGCCCAGACAGGGCCGGTCAGGCCATCCGGGTCGGTTTTCAGGATCTTGTCATGCGCGCGCTTTTTCCAACGACGCTTCGCCCGCCCTTCGGTCGCTACGCCCATGGCACCTTGGTGCCCCCCGGGGCGTCGTGGGTGTTCACCTCGGGACAGTTGCCCGTCCATGCGGATGACAGCGTGCCGGATGGCGCCTTTGCGCAAGCGACCCTGTGCATCGCCAACTGTGCCGCCATTCTGGCCGAGGCGGGCATGGGCCCCGCCGATGTCGTCCGCATCGCCGCCTTTGTCACGGACCGCGCGCATATGGCGGCCTACATGGCGGCGCGGGATGCTTGGCTGGGCGCGGCTGTCCGCCTGCCGGCCTCGACGCTGGTCATCGTGACGGGGTTCACCCGGCCCGAATTTCTGGTCGAGGTTGAAATGACGGCCGCGAAACAGATCTGACGAATCCGTGCCGGCCCGTTTGCAACGGCGGCGTTGATGGGCGCACGGCCCGGATTGCCTGCAACGGCGCTATCCAGTTCAGGTTAAAACGGTACCCGGCTGCTCGTTTGCACGGACGCGCCCGTCACCGCCAAGAAATGAAACGGCCCGGCGCGCGGTCCGCGTGTCGGGCCGGGGTCGCGTGCCCCTAGGAGGGCACGCGATGATCGGTAGGTTACTTCAACGCCTTGTCGGTGACCGCGGTCGTGACCGCCCCGGCATCGGGCGCCTTGGTGATCGCGGGGTTGTCCGGGCTGACAGCGGCCAACAGAGCCTCGACGGTCGCTGCATAATCGGCGGGGTCAAGCGCGCCATTGCTGCCGGCGGTCAGTTTCGCCACCTCGCCCATCATGTAGGTCTGGTGTTCCAGCGTCTGCAAACCGGTCTGGTCGGCATCGACAACGATCTTTGCGGCCTCGGCAGGGTTCGCCTCGGCGTATTTCCAGCCCTTCATGCTGGCGCGCACGAAGCGTTCCATCTTGTCGGCAAATGCGGCGTCCGCCAGTGCGGGTTCCAGCACGTAAAGCCCGTCTTCCATCACCTTCACGCCCTGATCGGCGTACGAAAAGAACGACAGTTCCTCGGGCTTGATCCCCGCATCCAGCACCTGACCGTATTCGTTATAGGTCATCACGCTGATGCACGCCGCCTGTCCGTTCAACAGCGCCTGCACGTCGAACGCCTGTTTCAGCACGGTCACGCCACCGGCGCTACCATCGGTTTTCAGGCCCAGTTTGGCCATCCATGCATAGAACGGGTATTCATTGCCGAAGAACCACACGCCCAGCGTCTTGCCGGGGAAATCGGCCACGGTGTTCACGCCCAGATCCTTGCGGCAGACGAACGACAGGCCCTGATTCTTGAACGGCTGAGCGATGTTGACCAGCGGCACGCCACGTTCCCGCGCGGCCAGAGCCGCCGGCATCCATGTGGTGATGACATCGGCACCGCCACCGGCGATCACCTGTTCGGGGGCAATGTCCGGCCCGCCCGGCAGGATCGTGACGTCGAGTTTTTCCTCATCATAGAACCCTTTCGCCTCGGCCACATAGTAGCCGGCGAACTGCGCCTGCGTCACCCATTTCAGTTGCAGACGCACCGCGTCCTGCGCTTGCGCCGCGCCGGTTGCCAGCAACGCCAGAACCACGCTCATCGTCATCTTCTTCAGCATTTTCAGACCTCCAAGTTTTTCGTTTGTTATCCCCGCACGCGCTGGGAGGGGTGCCAGAACGTGGCGCGCCGTTCGACCAGCGCCACGAAACCGTAGAACAATGTGCCCGCAAGGGCCGCCATGAAAATCTGCGCCCAGACCATCGGCAAGGCAAGCGATCCGACAGCGGTCGAGATGCGAAATCCCATCCCCCGCGTCGGTGAGCCGAAGAATTCGGCAACGATGGCGCCGATGATCGCCAGCGTTGTGGCGATCTTCAGGCCATTGAACAGAAAGGGCAGCGCGGCGGGCAGGCGCAGTTTCCACAGCGTCTGCCAATAATTCGCGGCGTAGGTCTGCATCAGGTCGCGCTGCATCCGGTCTGTCGCGGTCAGGCCCGCGACCGCGTTGACCAGCACCGGAAAAAACACCATGGCAAACACCACCGCCGCCTTGGATTCCCAGCCGAACCCGAACCACGTCACCATGATCGGCGCGACGCCGACAATCGGCAGGGCGGCGGCGAAATTGCCCACCGGCAACAGGCCCCGCGTCAGAAAGGGCGACCGGTCCACCGCCACCGCCACCGCCAGCGCGGCGGCGCAGCCCATGGCATAGCCCGACAGCGCGCCTTTCACGATGGTTTGCACGAAATCCGACCACAGCAATCCAAGGTTCGCGCCAATCGCCACCGCCACGACAGACGGCGCAGGCAGAATCACTTCGGGCACCGCAAAGGCGCGCACCGAACCTTCCCACAAGACAAGGATCGCCACGCCGAACGATACCGCGATGGCCAGACGCCCGCCCCAGTGCCGCGCTGCGGTCGATCTTGCCAGAACGACGTTGAATGCCCACGCCGCCAGCCAGAACACCACCGCGCCCAGAAGCCACGTCATCGTTCCCATCCCTCATCCCTCGCGCAAGTTAGCGCAGTCTAGGCGACGGGGCAGGAATGAAAAGAGCGGACGGGCGGGGTGCCCATGGTGTTGGTCGGGTCAGATGAACCCAGTTCAGAATTTCCAGCGGGCGCCGATCAGGAAGGACGACGAGTCCTGCAGGTTGGCGCCAACGTTTGAAACGCTGTATTCACGATACCCGGCATAGACTTCCGTCGAGACACTCTTGAAGGTCTGAACCGCCATCAGACCCCAACTGTCGCCTTCACCGGTGACGCCCAGATCGTTGGATTTGAAATATTCGACGGCGATGGCGGTCTTGCCGGCCGCGATCACATCGCCCTGCCAGCCAAGCTTGGCATAATAGAAATCCCCGCTGTCGATCTGTTGGCCTGCGGCCAATGTCACGCTGACGCCCGATGGCTCATGCAGCGCGGATGCGGACCCCATCACGGTTTCCACATTGTCACCAACCGGCCTGTCGGTGACTCCGTAGCCCAAAGCGGCCGAGAACTTTACCGTATCGAACGTGTTCGCATAGCGCAACGCAAGGTCGTAGTAGGTGTTGTCGTCATCTTTCAGTATTTCTTCGCCATAGGCAAAGGCCAGCGAGAAATTCGAAAACTCCGGCGTGTCATAGCGCACCCGGAACCGGCGTGACCCATCAAGGTTCTTGAACACACTGCTGACCTTGGTGCCCGTCAGGGTGCCACCGGCATCGCGGAACGCAAAACCGCCCGCAACTTCCTGATAGGCGGAATAGCCGCCAATTATGGTGCCCGACAGGTCGCTTTCCGCGGCACCATCGGTCGCCATGGAACCCTGACCGGCATAAATCTTGCCGAAATTGCCGCTGTAGATCAGTTCGATTTTCTTCAGATTGGTCTGATCCCAGGAATACCAGTCGTCAGTCCCATTGATGTCCAGCGCGCTTGACTGCAGAAAGCCCAAGGAGGTTTCAAAGTTGAACCGCAGCTTGGTGGCGTTCTCGAAGGCCCAGTCGATATTTACGCCGACCCGGCTGTTCGAGTTGGCATTGTCGACCACCTCGGTTTCGGTTTCCTGTCCGTCGTTGTAGGACAGCACACCGATGTTCAATTGCCCATAAAACGTTGCTTTTGTGCCGTTTGGCCCTTGGAACTCCTGCGCGGAAACGGCTGACCCGGCGCACCCGATGACCAGCGAAACAGCAACGCGTTGAATTGACCTATGCATGAAGTTCTCCTGTTCACGGAAAAACGGCCATAACCAAACGCAAATGAGGTTACGGCGCGATCCCAACGAAAACGTTACAGGAGAGTGAACTTTCTGTGATCGTCAGGTGCCGGACCAACCCATCCGGCGCCGCATTCCGTGTTCCAAGGCGCCCACCAGCAGGATCAGCCCCCCGGCCAGCACCGCCGCGGCAAACAGCGACGCCCACATCAGCAGGGGCTGGCCGAACTGGCTGGCCACAAGCATCCGCGCGCCCAAGCCCTCGACCGCGCCGGTGGGCAATTCGCCGACGATGGCACCGACCAGCGCCGCCGCGACCGCGATCTTCAGCGAGGCAAAGAAATAAGGCAGCGAGGCAGGCAGACGCAAATAGCGGAAACTCTGCCAGCCGCTCGCGTTCCATGTCGCCAGTTGATCCAACTGCATCGCGTCCGGGCTGCGCAGCCCCTTGACCATGCCCACCAGCACCGGAAAGAAACTGAGGTAGGCGGCAATGATGGTTTTCGACACCAGCCGGTTTTCCACCCCAAGGGCTGCGCCAAGGTTCAGACTGTTGGCCAACACCACGATCATCGGCGCCAGCGCGACGATGGGGATGGTCTGGCTGATGACGGCCCATGGCATCACCGTCAGGTCCATCACCCGGGAATAAACGATCCCCCCCGCCAGCGCGACGCCCAGCACGATCCCCAGCGCGAAACCCGTCAGCGTCGATTGCAGCGTGACACCGGCATGATAGACCAGCGACCGTTTCGATGTGACCGGCTGCGCGGTGACGCCGTCCCACAGCGCCCGGGCCACCTGATGCGGCGGCGGCAGCATCGGGCGGGTCTGTCCTTGGGTGTCCGCCACGACCTGCATCAGCGTTGGCGTCGTGCCCGCGCGCGCCGCCTGATCCAGCGTCCAGCGCGCGTTCATCAGCACGGACCCGGCATACCACAGCATCAGGATCAGCCCCAGCACGGTCAGGACGGGCAGGGCCCCCCGCAGCCCGTCAGATCTCATCGCCATGCCCCGCCCGCAGGCCTTCGCGCACGCGGCGCGCGATGTCGATGAACTCCGGACTGTCGCGGATATCCAGCGGTCGATCGCGCGGCAAAGGGCTGTCGATGATATCGGTGATCCGGCCGGGGCGCGGCGACATGACGACGATGCGGGTGGACAGATACACCGCCTCGGGGATCGAATGGGTGACAAAGCCGATGGTCTTGCCGGTGGCGGCCCACAGGCGCAGCAATTCCTCGTTCAGCCGGTCGCGCACGATTTCATCCAAGGCGCCAAAGGGTTCATCCATAAGCAGGATATCGGCATCAAACGCCAGCGCGCGCGCAATGGACGCGCGTTGCTGCATCCCGCCCGACAGTTGCCACGGGAACTTGTTGCCAAAGCCGGACAGTTCGACCAGATCCAGCACGCGGGCCACCCGGCTTTCCTGTTCGTCGCGCGAGAACCCCATGATCTCCAGCGGCAGGCGGATGTTGCCCGCAATCGTGCGCCACGGATACAGCCCCGCCGCCTGAAACACATAGCCATAGGCGCGCTGCCGCCGCGCCTCGTCGGGCGTCATCCCGTTGACGGTCAGCGTGCCCGAGGTGGGATGTTCAAGGGCGGCGACACAGCGCAGGAAGGTCGTCTTGCCACAGCCGGACGGGCCGATGAAGCTGACAAAATCACCCTTGGCGATGGTCAGGTCCACGTCCTGCAACGCATGTACCGGGCCGTCACCGGTTTGAAATGTCAGGTTGAGGTCGCACGCGACGATGACGGGGGGGCCGCCCCGGACGTTGTCCGGGAGCCCGCCCCGGACTTGATCCGGGGCCTCGTGTTCAAATTCAGCCACGATGACCCATCACACCCCCGTCGCCGGCACACCCGTCCGCACCACCGGGCGTGGCGCGGTCAGGTCTTTCCACTGGCTCAGCGCGCGGTTCACCGCCGGACGCGCCTCACGAGCGACGAATTTGCCATGGCCTTCCTGCGTCTTCACCGCGCCATCCATGATCGCCACATGGCCACGCGTCAGCACGTAACGCGGCAGACCCTGCACCCGCTGCCCCTCGAACACGTTGTAATCGATCGCGGATTGCTGGGTCGCCGCCGAAATGACCTTGGATTTCTCCGGGTCCAGCACCACCAGATCGGCATCCGCCCCCACCAGCACCGCGCCCTTTTTCGGGTAGCAGTTCAAGATCTTGGCGATGTTGGTGGACGTGACCGCAACAAACTCGTTCGGCGTCATCCGCCCCGTCGCCACGCCATGTGTCCACAGCATCGGCAGCCGGTCCTCCAGCCCCCCCGTGCCATTCGGGATCTTCGAGAAATCGCCCACACCAAAGCGTTTCTGCGCCGTGGTGAACGCGCAGTGATCGGTCGCCACCACCGATAGTGAGCCGGACATCAGCCCCGCCCACAGGCTGTCCTGATGCAGTTTCGACCGGAACGGCGGTGACATCACGCGGCGCGCGGCATGGTCCCAGTCGGGGTGGAAATATTCGGTTTCGTCCAGCGTCAGGTGCTGGATCAGCGGTTCGCCCCAGACCCGCTTGCCCTGTTGGCGCGCACGGCGGATCGCCTCGTGGCTGTCCTCGCAGGACACATGCACGACGTAGAGCGGCACGCCCGCCATGTCGGCGATCATGATGGCGCGGTTGGTGGCCTCGCCCTCGACCTGCGGCGGGCGGGAATAAGCGTGCGCCTCGGGGCCCGTGTTGCCCTCGGCCAGCAGTTTCGCGGTCAGTTCGGCCACCACATCGCCGTTTTCGGCATGGACCATCGCCAACCCGCCCAGATCGCCGACCCGGCGGAACGATGCGAACATCTCGTCATCGTTGACCATCAGCGCGCCCTTGTAGGCCATGAAATGCTTGAATGACGTGATGCCGGCCTTGACGCTGTCGGCCATGCCCGCCCAGACCGCCTCGCCCCACCAGGTGATCGCCATGTGATAGCTATAGTCGCAATTGGCCCGGCCGGATTTGTTGGACCACATCGCGGCGGCATCCATCAGGCCCTGCCCCTGACCCGGCAGTACGAAATCCACCACCATTGTGGTCCCGCCCGCCAGCGCGGCGCGGGTGCCGGTTTCGAAATTGTCGGCGGAATAGGTGCCCATGAAGGGCATTTCCAGATGGGTATGCGGGTCGATGCCCCCCGGCATGACGTAGCAGCCGGTGGCGTCGAGTTCCGGGCCGCCCGAGAGGTTCGGCCCGATCTCGGTGATCGTGCCGTTATCGATGCGGACGTCGGCCTTGGTGGTCAGGTCGGCGGTGACGATGGTGCCGTTGCGGATGATGGTCATGGGCGGCTCCTTTTGGACATGATCAGACCCGTCCCGGGCCTGACCCGGGACCTCAAACAAAACAAGTTGCAACGTATCTGGCGAGGCCCCGGGTCAAGCCCGGGGCGGGGTTCGCCTAAAACGGGATATGTACCGTGATATCCTGCCAATCCGGATTGCGTTCGGCGATCAGCGCATTTTTCCACGCGCGCGGCCAGCGCTTGATGGCGCGTTCGCGTTGCAGGCTGCTGGCAAAGTCGTCGTGATGTTCGAACCAGACCAGTGTGCGGATCCTGTATTTCGCAGTGTGGGCGGAGAGGCCCGCACGATGTGCTTCGACCCGGGCAAACAGGTTGCCCGTCCGCCCTGTGTAAGTCGCGCCGCCGGGGCGCGAGGCCATGATGTAGACGAAATGTCCCATGCCCGCAGCATCGCGCGCCTTGGTTAATCATGGGTAAACCCCGCCCCGGGCCTGACCCGGGGCCTCTTTCTGCAAAGGACACCGCCTGCGGTCGCGTGAGGCCCCGGATCAAGTCCGGGGCGGGTTTCAGATACCTCACCCCACCACCTCCGCGACCTCAAGCACCGCGTGCAACAGCACATCCGTGCCCGCCGCCGCCCATTCCGGACTGATCTCCTCGGCTTCGTTGTGGCTCAACCCGTCCACGCAGGGGCACATGATCATCACCGTGGGCGCCACGCGGTTGATCCAGCAGGCATCGTGACCGGCACCTGAGATGATATCCATGTTACTGTGGCCCAGCCGTTCCGCGGCCCCCCGCACCACCTGCACCAGACCGGGATCGAAGGTGACCGGGTCGAAATGGCCGACATCCTCGATTTGACAGCCCAGCCCCAGTTCGGTGGCGACCGCATGGGCGGCGCGGGTCACCTCGGCCTTCATCGCATCGAGTTTCCCCTGATCCGGCGAGCGGATATCGACGGTGAAAACCACGCGACCGGGGATCACGTTGCGCGAGTTCGGGAACACCTGCACATGCCCGATGGCGCCCACGGCGCCCGGTTGATGGCTCATCGCGATCTGGTGCACGCGTTCGGTGATCCGCGCCATGCCCAGCCCCGCGTTCAGCCGCATGTGCATCGGTGTGCTGCCGGTATGCGCATCGCGCCCCGTCAGCGTGATTTCCAGCCACCACAGCCCTTGGCCATGGGTGACGACGCCGATGGATTTGCCCTCGGCCTCCAGAATCGGCCCCTGTTCGATATGCAGTTCCAGCATCGCATGCATCTTGCGCGCGCCCACAGGTTCATCGCCGACCCAGCCGATGCGGGCCAACTCATCACCGAACCGCGCCCCGGTCGCATCCTGCCGGTCATAGGCATACGTTTGCGTATGCATACCCGCAAAAACGCCGGACGCCAGCATGGCGGGGGCGAACCGGGTGCCTTCCTCGTTGGTCCAGTTTGTCACAACGATGGGGCGGCGGGTCTGCACGCCCATGTCGTTCAGGGTGCGGATCACCTCCAGCGCGCCCAGCACGCCCAGCACCCCGTCATAGCGCCCGCCCGTGGGCTGGGTGTCCAGATGGCTGCCCATATAGACCGGATCCGCATCGGGGTCGGTGCCGGCGCGGGTAGCGAACATCGTGCCCATGGTGTCGACGCCCATGGTCAGGCCTGCCTCTGCGCACCAGCGCGCGAACAGGTGGCGGCCTTCGCTATCGGCGTCGGTCAGGGTCTGGCGGTTGTTGCCGCCCGCGATACCGGGGCCGATCTGCGCCATCTGGTCCAGGCTGTCCCACAGCCGCGCGGGATCGATCCGCAGGTTCTGTCCGAAAGCGGGCGGGACGGCGGGCATCGGCGGCTCCTTCTGGGGCGGGCTGTCTTGCGGGCAGGACAGGGTCCGTGTGGCGGCGTTTCCTGACCATGTGGTCAAATTCCAACGCACCATATCCCGTCCAGCGGGTCAACGGGGTTTCCCTGTGGCGATCCGCAGAAGTGCCCGGATTTCACGCAAGCATGGCACGCAGCGCCCGGAGAACAGGCAGGCGCGGCGATGGCTTTGCATCCCGCGGCGGATTGGGCCAGTCTGGCGGCAGTCCAGACGACGACCCGCCCCGAAAGCCCATCCATGTCCCGCCCCCAAACCCGTATCCAGCAGAAGAATTCGGAAACCATCCTGCAGGCCGCGCTGGAGGTGTTTTCCACCTACGGCTTTCGCGGCGCGACGCTGGATCAGATCGCCGAAGTTGCGGGGCTGTCGAAACCGAACCTGATCTACTATTTCCCGTCGAAAGAGGCGATGCACCAGGCCCTGTTGACCCGCCTGCTGGACACATGGCTGGACCCGCTGCGCGATCTGGACCCGGACGGCGATCCGGTCGCCGAAATCCTGCGCTATGTGCGCCGCAAGATCGAACTCAGCCGCGATTATCCGCGCGAAAGCCGGCTGTTTGCCAATGAAATCCTGCAAGGCGCGCCCCGGATGCAGGCCGCCATCGCGGGCGACCTGAAAACGCTGGTGGATGCCAAATCCGCGGTTCTGCTAAGCTGGATGGACGAAGGCCGCATCGCCCGCCTGCCGCCGCAGCACCTGATCTTTTCGATCTGGGCGCTGACGCAGCATTATGCCGATTTCGACACACAGGTGCGGGCCGTGCTGGGCGACGGCCACGACCCGTTTGCCGAGGCGGGCGATTACCTCGACACGTTGTTTCGCAAATTGCTGGCGCCCTGAACGCCTGTCCCGCCGCGCTATTCCGCGGCCTGCGCCGACGGATTGTTCGGATGCGTGGTCCAGGTCGCATAGTCGCCGACCGGCTTGCCAGTGCGCGGGTCCATTGCGCCAACGGGCAGTTCCACCATGGTGATGCAATTGTCCACCGGGCAGACATTGACGCACAGGTTGCAGGCGACGCATTCCTCGTCTTTCACCGTGAACACCCGGTCGGGCGACATCGCGATGGCCTGATGGCTGGTATCCTCGCAGGCGGCATAGCAGCGGCCGCATTTGATGCAGGCGTCCTGATCGATCCGCGCCTTGGTGGTGTAGTTCAGGTTCAACTCCTGCCATTCGACGAAATTCGGCACCGCGCGGCCCACCAGTGCGTCCAGCGTCATCTGTTTCTCGTCCAGAAACTGCGACAGGCCAGAGATCATTTCTTGCACGATCTTGAACCCATAGGTCATCGCCGCCGTACAAACCTGCACATTACCCGCGCCCAAGGCCATGAATTCCGCAGCGTCACGCCATGTGGTCACGCCGCCGATGCCGGAAATCGGCAGGCCGCGGGTTTCGTGGTAGCGGGCGATTTCCGCTACCATGTTCAGCGCGATGGGTTTCACCGCCGGGCCGCAATAACCGCCGTGCGACCCCTTGCCGTCGATCATCGGGAAAGGGCTGAAATGGTCCAGATCGACGTTGGTGATCGATTTCACCGTGTTGATCAACGACACCGCATCAGCTCCACCGCGTTTCGCGGCCGCCGCAGGGGGCAGGATGGATGTCACGTTCGGTGTCAGTTTCACGATGCAGGGCAGTTTCGAATAATGCTTGACCCAAGCGGTCACCATTTCGATGTATTCCGGCACCTGGCCGACGGCCGACCCCATGCCGCGTTCGGCCATGCCATGCGGGCAGCCGAAGTTCAGCTCGACACCATCCGCTCCCGTATCCTCGATCCGCATCAGGATGTCTTTCCACGATGGCTCGTCGCAGGGCACCATCAGGGAAATCACCATCGCACGGTCGGGCCAGTCGCGTTTCACGCGGCGGATCTCATCAAGGTTCACCTGCAAGGGCCGGTCGGTGATCAGTTCGATGTTGTTCAGCCCCAGCAACCGCCGGTCCGCGCCCCAGATCGCGCCATAGCGGGGGCCATTGACGTTGACGATGGGCGGGCCTTCGGACCCAAGGGTTTTCCACACCACGCCGCCCCAGCCCGCCTCGAAGGCGCGGCGCACGTTCACTTCCTTGTCGGTCGGCGGCGCCGAGGCCAGCCAGAACGGGTTGGGCGACGTGATGCCCACGAAATTGCTTGTCAGATCGGCCATGTCTCAGCCCTTTGCCAAAAGTGTTGCATGGATATCCATCGCGGCATCGCGGCCTTCGGCTACCGCCGTCACGGTCAGGTCATCGCCCCCCGTCGCGCAATCGCCGCCCGCCCAGACGCCGGCGACCGATGTGCGCCCAGCCCCCGTGACCGCAATCTTGCCCCCCGTCAGGGTCAACCCGTCCGGCGTGCCGGTCAGGGTCTGGCCGATGGCCTTGAACACCTGATCGGCCTTCAGGCGGAACCGGTCGTCCGACAGGGTCAGGCCCGTCGCTGTCTCGACCGCATAGGCGAATTCCACCTCGGTCACTGCGCCATTGCCGTGCACGGCCACCGGAGCGGCGTTGGTCACGATGCGCACACCGGCGGTCTGGGCGTGATCCTGTTCGTAACCCGACGCGCTCATGCGGTCCTGACCGCGCCGATAAACGATGGTGACATTCTGCGCGCCCAGCAGGCGCGATTGCACGGCGGCATCCACCGCCGTCATGCCGCCGCCGATCACCACCACGTCGCGCCCCACGGGAAGGGTGGATTTGTCAGCCGTCTGGCGCAGGTCAGCGATGAAATCCACCGCATCGCGCACATGCGCGCGATCCTCGCCCGGCACACGCAGCGCGTTGACGCCGGCCAGCCCCATGCCCAGAAACACCGCGTCATGATCGGCCTGCAAATCGGCCAGCGTCACGTCGCGCCCCAGCGCCATACCGTTCCGAATGGTGATGCCGCCGATCTGCAACAGCCATTTCACCTCGGCCTGCGCAAAATCGCCCGTGGCCTTGTACTGCGCGATGCCGTATTCGTTCAGCCCGCCGGGTTTTGCCCGCGCATCGTAGATCACCACGTCGTGTCCCAGCATCGCCAGCCGATGCGCGCAGGCCAGCCCGGCAGGCCCCGCGCCCACCACCGCCACGCGA
>JBGSJU010000303.1:0-3264 GCA_041741655.1 Rhodobacterales bacterium | reverse complement strand
CCGACGGCGGCGCCATCGGCGGTTTGGGGTGCCGGCCCGGTGGACTGGGCGGGTGCGGTCTGCGTGATCGCGGCCGGATCTGTCGGCAGTGGGGCTGTGGGCGGCGGAAACAGCAGGAACCAAACAAGGATGACCCCCATGGACAGGGCGATGGCCAACAGCAGGTTCTTGTTCTGATCGTCCATTGCGGCGCAGCTTCCGTTGTAAACCGGGGAGGATATTTGCGTCGTTCAACAGACTGACACCTCAAACGTCAAGCGGATTCCGTCCCGTGGGCGTGGCCCGGACGCTGTGCCGCGTGGTCCGGTTGGGCGGGTTTGACTTCTGTCTACATACGGCGGGTCTGCGTAACCTATCCGCGCGCGGCGCGGATTTCCGGTGTCGCGGCCAGTTTTGCGCCATGCGAGTGCATCCAGTCACGGGTTTGTTCCAACGGCATGGGCCGGCCGATGCCAAATCCTTGTACGTGACGGCAGCCCAGTTGCGCAAGGATCGCGTGTTCGCCCACCGTTTCGACGCCTTCGGCCAGCGTATCCAGGCCAAGACGGTCGGCCATGCTGAGGATCGCGGCGATCATGCGCTGCTGGTCGGGGTCGCGGTCAACCTTCATCACGAAGGACCGATCGATCTTGATCCGGCTGGCGGCAAACCGCCGGATCGAGGCCAGCGAGGCATGCCCGGTGCCGAAATCATCCAGATCGATCCGGCAGCCCATGCGGGACAGCGCATTGATCGTGCGGACCACCGTATCATCGGGCGTGGTGGCGATCACGGTTTCCAGCACCTCGATCATCAGCGCCTCGGCCTCGAGGTCGAACTGGTCCAGTTCCCAGCGGATGCGGTCCGGCAGGCCGGGGTCGCGCAGTTCGGCGGCCGAGAAATTCACCCCGACCGCGGGAACGGCAAACCCTTCGGCGCGCCAGGTCGCCAAGGCGGTCAGCGCCCCGCGCAACATGACGTCGCCCAGCCGGGGTGTCAGCCCCGCGGCTTCGAGAACCGGCAGGAATTCGGCGGGGGAAATCAGGCCGCGTTCGGGGTGGATCCAGCGGGCAAGCGATTCAAAACCGGTCACCGCACCGGTCTCGGTCGAAATCTGCGGCTGGAACCAAGGCAGGATCTGGCCATTTTCCAGCGCCATCGCGGCTTCGGCGGCCATCTGCGACCGGCTGGCGCGTTCGCTTTGCATGCCCACGGCATGGGCTCGGATCGCCGACGGCGCATTCTGCCGCGCCTCGGTCAAGGCGGCCTCGGCGGCGTCGTGCCAGGACGCTGCGGTAATGCCCGGGTTGCGATTGGACAGGCAGAACCCGATCGAACAGGACATGAAGACCGGTCCGGCCCCCAGTGTCACCGGGTCTTCGACCGCCGCCTGCATCCGTCCGGCCACCTGAAGCGCGCTATCGAGGTCCATGTGACGCACGGGGGCCGTGACCACGCAGAAACCACCTTCTTGCGATGGCATGACGTGGTCGCCCTGACGCAAGGCGCCTTGCAGCCGCGTCGCGATCTGGGCCTGGATGGTTTCCGCCGCCTGCATCCCCTGGCGATCGACCAGCAACCCGTAATCATCCAGCGCAAGTCGATAGATCACCGCCGTGCGACCGGGCCCGCACTGTGCCAGCGTATCGGCAATGGTGCTGCCGGACGATTCGTCCCCGGCATCCGGCAAATCCGCAACCGGGGCGGCGTCGGCCAGCACATAGGCAATCGGCACCAGCAGGGCGACCAGTAACAGCCACGCCTCGCCGCCGATCCAGAACGCGCCGAGTGCCGCGGCGGGCAGAAACGCCATCATGTGTGGCCCGTGCAACGCGGCGTGCAGGTCGGCCCGAAAATGCCGCAACCGGCGGGCGAACGTAGAGGCCATGACGCACCTTTTCCCGTTTTGTTCTCGGGAAAGGGATACGCACGCAGCGTGAACCGACCCTTAACGCAACCGGGGTGTGTCCGGGTCATTTGCATCGAAAGCGATCTTTCCGCGTTCGAGGCCCAGAAAATCGAACAGGCTGGTGTCGATCATGTGCGAGGGGCGCACGTTCATCAGCGCGGTAAACATCTTTTGCCGCCGCCCGGGGCTGCGGCGTTCCCAGTCATCCAGCAAGCCCTTGATTTGCTGGCGTTGCAGCCCGTCCTGCGACCCGCACAGATCGCAGGGAATGATCGGATAATTCATCGCGCGGGCGAAACGGTCGCAGTCATCTTCGGCGACATGGGCCAGCGGGCGATAGACAAACAGATCACCTTCTTCGTTCACCAGCTTGGGCGGCATGGTCGCAACCCGCCCGCCATGGAAAAGATTGAGGAAAAATGTTTCCAGAATATCGTCGCGATGGTGCCCCAGAACGACGGCGGAACAGCCTTCTTCGCGGGCGATCCGGTACAGGTTGCCGCGGCGCAGCCGCGAACACAGCGCGCAATAGGTACGTCCCGCCGGCACCTTGTCCATCACGATGGAATAGGTGTCCTGATATTCGATCCGGTGCGGCACGCCCATTTTCGTCAAGAATTCCGGCAGCACGGTGGCGGGAAACCCCGGCTGGCCCTGATCCAGGTTGCAGGCCAGCAAGTCCACCGGCAACAGCCCGCGCCATTGCAATTCATGCAGCACGGCCAACAGGGTATAGCTGTCCTTGCCACCCGACAGACAGACCAGCCAGCGCGCACCGCGTTCGATCATGCCGTATCGGTCGATCGCTTCGCGCACATCCTGCACGATCCGCTTGCGCAGCTTCTTGAATTCCGTGGTCTTCGGCGCGCCTTGAAACAGCGGGTGGATGTCGTCGGGTTCGTCCAGCATGTGTCAGTCCTGTTCGGCTTTTTTCGCCTGCTCGGCTTTTTCGGCCTGTTTGGTCGGATGACGGCAGGCAGCGTCGTGTTCGGGGTCCGCACCCGGCACCGGGTCATAGCCCATTGACCCGAACGGGTGGCAGCGCAGGATGCGTTTGGTGGCATACCACGTGCCCATGACGGCGCCATGGCGTTCCAGCGCCTCCAGCGCATAGACCGAACAGGTGGGCTGAAAGCGGCAGTTGTGACCGACCCAAGGGCTGAACAGCAGCCGGTAGGCGCGCAGCGGCAATGCGATGACATGGGCCAGCGGGGTCAACGGGGCGGCCTTTCGGTGTGCAGGCGCGTCAGCGCGTCGGACAGATCGGACAGCAGCAGGTCGAACGGGCGTGACGCCGTCGCCGCGGCCCGGCCGATCAGCACATAATCCCAGCCGGGGCGGCCCAGACGCGGCAGGATGGCGCGGGCGGCTTCGCG
>JBGSJU010000302.1:0-7363 GCA_041741655.1 Rhodobacterales bacterium | reverse complement strand
GACCTGCGCCTGCCGCTGGCGGGACTGCGGCTGCGGCAGGACAGCGTGGCGACCGAAACGCGGCTGTCTGCGATTGCCGCCGCGCAGGGCTGGGTGTTCGTGCCGAAATACCCGGCGTTCTGTGATGCGCAGGGCTGTCTGGTAGAAATCCCGGGCCAGCCGGGGCAATTGCTGCTGTGGGACGGGTCTCACCTGACTCGGGCCGGGTTCGACTGGTTCGCGGGCGTGTTGCGCGCCGCGCCGGGGCTGGCCGAAGTGCTGATGCCTTAACGGCCCAGCAGTTTCATCCCGCGCGTCAGGCCTTCCAGCGTCATCGGCACCATGCGATCGGCGAAAATCTCGCGGATCAGGCCAATGGACTGGGTATAATCCCAGTATTTCTCGGGCGTCGGGTTGATCCACAGGTTGCCCGGCCATTGTTCGCGGGCACGCGCCAGCCACACCTGACCGGCCTCGGCGTTCCAGTGTTCGTTGGCCCCGCCGGGATAGGCGATTTCATATGGCGACATGGCAGCGTCACCGACAAAAATGCACTTGTAGCCAGACCCATAGGTGCGCAACACCTCCATCGTGGGGATCTGCGCGTCCCAGCGGCGGCGGTTGTCGCGCCACACGCCTTCGTAGAGGCAGTTGTGAAAGTAGTAGTGTTCCAGATGCTTGAATTCCGCCCGTGCGGCGGAAAACAACTCCTCGACCACCTTCACATGCGGGTCCATTGACCCGCCTACGTCCAGAAACAGGATGACCTTGACCGCGTTGCGCCGTTCAGGCCGGGTCTGCACATCCAGATAGCCATGTTCGGCGGTGGCGCGGATGGTGCCGTCCAGATCCAGTTCTTCCGCCGCGCCATCGCGCGCCCAGCGGCGCAGGCGTTTCAGCGCCACCTTGATGTTGCGGGTGCCCAGTTCAACATCGTCGGCGAAGTCCTTGAATTCACGCTTGTCCCAGACCTTGACCGCACGCTGGTGGCGGGATTTCTCCTGCCCGATTCGCACGCCTTCGGGGTTGTAGCCCTGCGCGCCGAACGGCGAGGTTCCGGCGGTGCCGATCCATTTGCTGCCACCCTGATGGCGGCCCTGCTGTTCCGCGAGCCGCTGTTTCAGCGTCTCCATCAGCTTGTCGAACCCGCCAAGCGCTTCGATTTCGGCGCGTTCCGCGGCGGTCAGGTGTTTTTCCGCCAGCTTTTCCAGCCATGCGGGCGGCAGATCGACAGCTTGCACCACGGCTTCGGGCGGGATCACCTCCAGCCCCTGAAAGGTGGCGGCAAAGGCGCGGTCGAACCGGTCGATATGGCGTTCGTCCTTCACCAGAATGGTGCGGGCGAGGAAATAGAACCCTTCGGCATCATAGGTCACCAGCCCGGCGCGCATCCCGTCCAGAAAGGCCAGATACTCCCGCAGCGACACCGGAACGGCATGGCGACGCAGCGTGTCGAAAAAGGGCAGAAACATGCGCCCCTCCCGTCACATCACAAGGGCACGGTGGATGAAAAGGGTCACGAACAGGCCCAGTATCGTGAAGACCAGCCCGTAGATCGCGCTGTAATGCAGGATGTCCCAGCGTTGCCCCTTGCGCCGATAGGCGATCAGGGCGCCGATCATGGCCCCCAGAATGGCTCCTGCCAGAACGATCATCGTGCTCAGTTTCTCCCTCTGAGCGGGCTCAGCTGCGCAATCTCGCGCTGCTTGGCGCGCACGGCCCAATCCGTGCC
Source organism: Rhodobacterales bacterium (assembly GCA_041741655.1). Classification (GTDB taxonomy): domain Bacteria; phylum Pseudomonadota; class Alphaproteobacteria; order Rhodobacterales; family Rhodobacteraceae; genus UBA9554. The sequence continues at coordinate 5,652 of JBGSJU010000302.1, read as the reverse complement.
AAAGCCGTAGCGCGCCCAGCCCAGACTGTCCAGCCGGACGGTCTGGGCCTCGGCGCTGCGGCCCGTCAGGTCCAGCGCCTCGGCGCGCAACAGCATCAGGGTGGCCAGCAGCGCCGCGTTTTCATGCTGCGCGGCGATGTCCAGATGGGGTGCCAGCAAGGCCAGCGCGGCCTCGCCCTGTCCTCGCGCCACGGCAAAACCGGCCAGTTGGGACCCGACATAGGCGCGGTGCAGCGCCATGTCCGGCGAGGCGGCGAAGAACCGGTTGGCCTCAAGGAATTGCGCCTCGGACAGGGCGGGGTCGGTCGCTTGCAACAGGCGGCCCATTGCGTAATACGAAAATCCGCGCCGGTGATCCTGCCATCCCATGGTGCGGGCGATGCGGATCGCCTCGGCGGCGGCGGCGCGGCGGTTCATCGGGTCCACACCCGGACCCAGCGCCGTCTGGATGGCGTCGATCCAGGATCGGGGCGTATCGGCCAGCCGGCGCGGGGCCATGGCTTGCCCGGCCGGGTTCAGCCGCGCAAGGACCGCCGGCAGCCGTTCGGCCACCTGCGCCCGCGTCATGCCGGACCGCAGTTCGGGGGCATAGATGGCGCGCAGGATCAGCATGTCATAACCGGTCAGCACGGTATGCACGTTGTCGTCATTGTAGACGCTGTCGGGCAGGCGGTAGAGGTCGTTCAACGGCCCCAGCGCCTGCGCAAGTTCTTCGTGCAGGCAATCGCGCACCTCCTGGGGGGCGGCGTCCGAGGGCAGGAACACCGCGATCTGGGTGCGGCGGTCCAGCCGGCCCCAGTCGGTGCGGGCGGATCGCCGCGCCCGCGCATATTGCGAAATGTCGGTGATGTTCGGCACCACGAAACAGGCGGCCTGCGGCAGCGCCCGGCGGATTTCGGCGCGCGGAATGGCCTGAATGGTGATCTGCGAGGCGCCGGCCGGAAAGGCCCCGTTCGGGGCCATGGCGATGTCGATGCCGGCCTCCGTGCGCAACCGGTGCAGCAGGCGGCCCAGATCAAGGCCAAGATGCGCGGGGGGCTGCCCGGTGACACGCACGCGGATCGGGCCTTCGAACCGGGTCAGCACGGGCAGGTCACGGCCCGATTCCATCCGGAACACCAGATCCAGAAAATCGCGCGCGATATCGGCGTTCGATTGCACGGGCCGGGATGGGCGCGGTGCGGAGAAGGTCTTCATTGGGGGCAGGGTGTCGGTGGCGTCCACCTGAAAGGCCGCACGCGTGGCGGTTTCCCGGTTCAGCGACGGCACACAAGCCCCCAGCAGCAGGCAGATCGGCAGGATGGTGCGACGAAGCATCATGCGTAAAGCCCGCAAGCCTGACGGACCGCACGCGTCACGCGGCAAACCCGAAGTAGGCCGCACGGGGTGCGGCGGCGCTGGGTGGCTTTCCCGGTCATTGTCGGCCTCGGTCGTTCCTGCCGCGAGAACTTCGCTCCGCTTGACGTCAGCGCTAAGGAGCAATTGAGGCGAATTTGTGGCACCCGCCCCGTGGATGCCACAGATTGTGATACCAAAGCCGCAGGTAATGAAATCAGGGATTTAGCGTCGAATCCTGCCGTCGCTGACCGAGGGTGGATGGCTGATGGTGAGGGCCGCCGGGTCCCGCCCGACAACCACCGCCACAGTCTTGCCGCAATCGCCTTAGCCGCCGCGCCGCGCCATGAAGGCCAGCCGTTCGAACAGGTGCACGTCCTGTTCGTTCTTCAAAAGCGCACCGTGCAGTTTCGGCAGTGCGTTCACCCCGTCACGCTTCAGATCGTCGGGCGTCAGGTCCTCGGCCAGCAGCAGTTTCAGCCAGTCCAGCACTTCGGAAGTCGAGGGTTTCTTCTTCAGCCCCGGCGTTTCGCGGATCTCGTAGAATTGGGTCAGCGCGGTGGTCAACAGCGCCTCCTTGATGCCGGGGTGGTGCACGGCGACGATGGCGCGCAGCGTGGCGGGATCGGGAAAGCGGATGTAGTGAAAGAAACACCGCCGCAGAAAGGCATCGGGCAGTTCCTTTTCGTTGTTCGAGGTGATGATGACGATGGGGCGGTGTCTGGCGCGGATCGTCTCGCCGGTTTCGTAGACAAAGAACTCCATCCGGTCCAATTCCTGCAACAGGTCATTGGGGAATTCGATATCGGCCTTGTCGATCTCGTCGATCAGCAGAACGACCTTGCCGTCGGCCTCGAAGGCCTGCCACAGCTTGCCCTTCTTGATGTAGTTCTTGACGTCATGCACCCGCGCCTCGCCCAACTGGCTGTCGCGCAGGCGCGAGACGGCATCGTATTCATACAGGCCCTGCTGCGCCTTGGTGGTGGATTTGATGCTCCATTCGATCATCGGCAGACCCAAGGCCTGCGACACCTGACGGGCCAGTTCGGTCTTGCCGGTGCCGGGTTCCCCCTTGACCAGCAACGGACGTTCCAGCGCCACGGCGGCGTTAACCGCGACAGTCAGATCGGCAGTGGCCACATAGGACCCAGTTCCTTCGAATTTCATGCGTTTCCAGCCCTTTGGCAAAATGGTTGTCCGCAGGTTAGCGGTGGCACAGGCGATGTGCAATCGGCGGCGCAAACGGGTCTTTCCAGTAGTGACAAGGGGTGAACGTTGGTATAGAGCGCCGCGCAGGGGTGCCCGATGTCTGACACCAAGCCTTTCAGACCTTGCACCGATCAATGGGAGCACGATCAATGAAAGCTGAAGCCTTCTTGCCAGATGATTATCGCCCGGCTGAAGACGAACCGTTCATGAACGATCGTCAGCTGGAATATTTCCGTCGCAAACTGATCACGTGGAAGAACGACCTGATGTCGGACAGCCGCGACACGATCGAAGGGTTGCAGGACGGCACGCGCAACATTCCCGATGTGACCGACCGCGCGTCCGAGGAAACCGATCGCGCGCTGGAATTGCGCACCCGTGACCGGCAGCGCAAGCTGGTGACAAAGATCGACGCGGCGCTGCGGCGGATCGAGAACGGCGAATACGGCTATTGCGAAATGACCGGCGAGCCGATCAGCCTGAAACGACTGGATGCGCGCCCGATCGCGACCATGACGCTGGAGGCGCAGGAGCGCCACGAACGCCGCGAGAAGGTTCACCGCGACGACTGATCGCAACGTCGTCTGCTGGCAAACATGGCGCCGGGGCTATCGCTCCGGCGCTTTTTGTTGCACCACAAGGCATGATTGGCGGACAGAAGATCACCGTGCTGGGGGCAGGGATCGCGGGGCTGGCTGTGGCCCGCGCGCTGGCCTTGCGCGGGGGGCAGGTGACGGTGCTGGAACAGGCGCCGGCAATCACCGAGGTCGGCGCTGGCCTGCAGATCAGCAAGAACGGATTTCGGGTGATCGATGCGCTGGGTCTGGGCGCGGCCCTGCGCGAACGGTCGATCGTCAGCCGCGCGGTGGTGCTGCACGATCATGCGGGCCAGCCGGTGTTGCGGATGGACCTGACCCGCCGGCCTGACCGGGTGCAGATGCTGGTGCACCGCGCCGATCTGATCGATGTGCTGCTGACCGGCGCGCGTGACGCGGGGGTCGCAATCCGCACCGGATCCACGGTGTGCGATGTGGACCTGTCGGGCCTGCATCCGCGTCTGACACTGGCCGATGACAGCCGCTGGGAAACCGGGCTGTTGATCGGGGCGGATGGCGTGCAATCGCGGGTGCGGGGCGTGCTGAACCCGGACAACCCGCCGTTTTTCACCGGACAGGTCGCGTGGCGGGCCTTGATCGCCAATCTCGGACAGGGGGCCGAGGCGCATGTGCACATGGGCCCCGGCCGCCATCTGGTCTGTTATCCGCTGCGCGACGGGTCCGTGTTGAACATCGTGGCCGTGCAGGAACGCAGCGCCTGGGCCAGCGAAGGCTGGAATCACCCCGACGATCCCGGCCATCTGCGCGCGGCCTTTGCCGATTTCGGCGGCAGCGTGCGTGGCCTGCTGGCGCGGGTCGATCAGGCGCATCTGTGGGGCCTGTTCCGCCACCCCGTCGCGCGGATCTGGGGACAGGGGCGGGTTGCGATTCTGGGCGACGCCGCGCATCCCACGCTACCATTTTTGGCCCAGGGGGCAAATCTGGCGTTGGAAGATGCCTGGGTGCTGGCCCGTTGTCTGGCCGACGGCAAGGAAGGCGTGACACGGTATCAGGCGCTGCGACGGCCCCGTGCGGAACGGGTCATTGCGGCGGCCAATGGCAACGCGTGGAAATTCCATCTGCGCCATCCTTTGGCCCGTGGTGTGGCGCATGCGGCGTTGCGGGTCGGCAACACGGTCGCGCCGGCGCGCATGCTGGGACAGTTCGACTGGATCTATGACCATGACGTGACCGCCACAGCGTGATCGCCCTGCGCGGCCGTTCCTCGGCTCACAGGTCCAGTTCGACCCAGACCGGCACGTGGTCCGACGGTTTGTCGCGTCCGCGCACGTCGCGGTCGATGCCGGCATCGCGCAGCAGATCGGCGGCTTGCGGGCTGAGCAGGACATGGTCGATGCGGATGCCGTCGTCGCGGTTCCACGCGCCGGCCTGATAATCCCAGAACGAATAGTGCCCCGCGCCTTGCACCCGCACGCGGAACGCGTCCGTCAGGCCCAGATTGACCAACCGCCGGAACGCATCGCGGCTGTCCAGCCGGAACAGCGCGTCGCCACGCCAGGCGTCGGGGCGTTTGGCATCTTCGGCCTGCGGGATGATGTTGTAATCGCCCGCCATCAGGAACGGCATTTCACTAACCAGCAGCGCCGCGGCGCGCGCCCGCTGCCGCGCCATCCACGCCAGTTTGTAGGCGTATTTGCCGCCCGGTACCGGGGTGCCATCCGGACCAAGATCGACCGGATTGCCGTTGGGCAGATACAGCCCGCAAATCCGCAGCGCCGATTTGCCCACCACAGTGGCCTCGATCCAGCGGGCCTGCGTGTCCTCCGGGTCGCCGGGCAGGCCGCAGGTGATGTCCTCCAGCGGCAATCGGGACAGGATCGCCACGCCGTTGAAACTTTTCTGGCCATGGGTCGCGACCGTGTAACCGCGGTCCTCGATCGGGTCGCGCGGAAAGGGCGCGTCCTCGGACTTGATTTCCTGCAACACGACAACGTCCGGCCGCGCCATGTCCAGCCAGTCGCACAGCGCCTCCAGCCGGGCCTTGATGCCATTCACGTTGAAGGTGGCGATCTTCATGGCGGTGTCCCCTGTGTCCGTGCCTTCATGCCTGTCCCGGCGCCGTGAAACAAGCCGGTCCGATCGTTATGTGGTAGGGCCGATTCGCAGCCGTGGTACGCTATCTGGCCCCGTTGCCCGCACGCAAGTCAGGTTATCCACAGAAAAATGCAACCCAAGGGAGATTGAATTGGCGCGCTTTTTCAGGGAGTTAGCGTTCTTTTGGGTGAGTGAGGGCGCTGAAATACACGTTAAAGACGAAATTAACTGTTGCACAACACGGTATGCGTGCAATTCTGACGTCATTGCAACCGTCACTTCTGACACACCTGGGAGACTACAATGACCGCACTGCGCCAGACCGCCCCGCTTGCCCGCCCCGTTGCCGCCAATGACCTGTTTTCAGGCGAAGGCTGCGCCATGTTCTCGTCCGGGTCCGCCCCGCGCGGCACCGCCCTGCTGACCGGCAACGCGGTCGAGGCGTTCTCGTCTGGGT
>JBGSJU010000301.1:0-5317 GCA_041741655.1 Rhodobacterales bacterium | reverse complement strand
GCGCACCGCTTGCCGCCGCTGGACATCGCCTTGCGCCCCGGCGACACGGTGCTGGTCGGGGGCGAAACCGGCCATGTCCTTGACGTGCCCGGACACACCATCGGGCATATCGCCTTTCATTTCCCGGCCAGCCGCCTGTTGTTCAGCGCCGACAGCCTGATGGCCTGCGGCTGCGGCCGCCTGTTCGAAGGCACGCCGGCCCAGATGCAGGCAAGCCTGCAGGCCATGGCGGCCCTGCCGCCCGACACGCTGGTCTGTTCGGGCCATGAATATACAGCGTCGAACATCCGCTTTGCCCTGTCAGTTGACCCCGACAATGTTGCCTTGCAGGCCCGTGCCGCCGATGTCGCCGCCGCGCGGGCGGCGGGGCGGCCTACGGTGCCCTCGACACTGGCGCTGGAACATGCGACAAACCCGTTCCTGCGCGCCGAAACCCCTGCCCTGCGCGCCGCCATGGGTCGGCCCGCGGCCCCGACCGTCGCGGTTTTCGCGGCAATCCGGGCGGCCAAAGACCGTTTCTGATCCTTCGCGCGGCACGTTCCATCACTTTCGCCGGAATTCGCGTCCGCAGGTTACAGAAAAGACTTGAAGACCGGCCCGCATAGACCAAACTTTAGGAAATAGACGTCATGGTCCGGGGCATCCCTTCGGGCCGCATACAGGAAGGAGCACGCCAAGTGCCTTCGTTTTCGCCCACTCTGGAAAAGTCGATCCACGCCGCTCTGGCTCTGGCCAACGCACGCCGGCACGAATTCGCCACGCTGGAACATCTTTTGCTGTCCCTGCTGGATGAACCTGATGCCACCCGCGTGTTGAAGGCCTGCGCGGTGGACGTGAACGAATTGCGAACCTCGCTGGTGGAATTCATCGACGAGGATCTGGCGAACCTGATCACCGACATCGACGGATCCGAGGCTGTACCGACCGCTGCGTTCCAGCGTGTGATCCAGCGTGCGGCCATCCATGTCCAATCCTCCGGCCGCACCGAGGTGACGGGCGCCAATGTGCTGGTCGCGATCTTTGCCGAACGCGAATCGAACGCGGCGTTCTTCCTGCAGGAACAGGACATGACCCGCTATGACGCGGTCAATTTCATCGCACATGGCGTGGCCAAGGACCCGGCCTATGGCGAACAGCGCCCGGTCAAGGGCGCCATCGAGAACGAGCCGAAAGCGTCCGAGGCCAAGGCCGAACCGGCTGAACAAAAGGACAGCGCGCTGGCGAAATACTGCGTTGACCTGAACACCAAGGCGATGAAGGGCGATGTTGACCCGCTGATCGGCCGCGAGGCCGAGGTGGAACGCTGCATCCAGGTGCTGTGCCGCCGGCGCAAGAACAACCCGCTCTTGGTGGGCGACCCCGGCGTGGGCAAGACCGCCATTGCCGAAGGTCTGGCGTTGAAGATCACGCGCGGCGAAACCCCGGAAATCCTGTCGAAGACCACGATCTTCTCGCTGGACATGGGCGCGCTTTTGGCCGGTACGCGGTATCGGGGCGATTTCGAAGAACGGCTGAAGGCCGTGGTGAACGAATTGGAGGCGCACCCGGACGCCGTGCTGTTCATCGACGAAATCCACACCGTGATCGGTGCAGGCGCCACGTCGGGCGGCGCGATGGATGCGTCCAACCTTTTGAAACCCGCGCTGCAAGGCGGCAAGCTGCGCTGCATGGGGTCCACGACCTACAAGGAATTCCGCCAGCATTTCGAAAAGGACCGCGCGCTGTCGCGCCGGTTCCAGAAGATCGACGTCAACGAACCTTCGGTCGAGGACACGATCAAGATCCTGAAAGGGCTCAAGCCCTATTTCGAGGACCACCACGGCGTGAAATACACCGCCGAAGCGGTGAAGTCGGCCGTCGAACTGTCGGCGCGCTATATCCACGACCGCAAGCTGCCCGACAAGGCGATCGATGTGATCGACGAAGCGGGCGCGGCGCAGCACCTGTTGCCCGACAGCAAGCGGCGCAAGACCATCGGCGCCAAGGAAATCGAGGATGTGGTGGCGAAAATCGCCCGCATCCCGCCAAAGAACGTGTCCAAGAACGACGCCGAAGTGCTGCGCGATCTGGAAGCCTCGCTGAAGCGCGTGGTGTTCGGGCAGGATGACGCCATCACCGCGCTGTCGTCGGCGATCAAGTTGGCCCGCGCCGGCCTGCGCGAACCGGAAAAGCCCATCGGCAACTACCTGTTCGCCGGCCCCACCGGTGTCGGCAAGACCGAGGTGGCCAAGCAACTTGCCGCAAGCCTTGGCGTGGAACTGATCCGGTTCGACATGTCGGAATACATGGAAAAGCACGCGATTTCGCGCCTGATCGGCGCGCCACCCGGCTATGTGGGCTTTGATCAGGGCGGCATGCTGACCGACAAGGTCGATCAGAACCCGCATTGCGTGCTGCTGCTCGATGAAATCGAAAAGGCGCACCCGGATGTGTTCAACATCCTGTTGCAGGTGATGGACCACGGCAAGCTGACCGACCACAACGGCCGTACCACCGATTTCCGCAACGTGATCCTGATCATGACGTCGAACGCGGGCGCATCCGATATGGCCAAGGCCGCAATCGGGTTCGGTCGTGACAAGCGCGAGGGCGAGGATACGGCGGCGATCGAGCGCATCTTCACCCCCGAATTCCGCAACCGTCTGGACGCCACCATCAGCTTCCGGTCGCTGCCGCGCGAGGTGATCCGCCAGGTGGTCGAGAAATTCGTGCTGCAACTCGAGGCGCAACTGATGGACCGCCACGTTCATATCGAACTGACGCCCGAAGCCGCCGACTGGCTGGCGGTCAAGGGCTATGACGACAAGATGGGCGCCCGCCCGCTGGGCCGCGTCATTCAGGAAGAGATCAAGAAGCCGCTGGCCGAGGAACTGCTGTTCGGCCGGCTGACCAAGGGCGGTCTGGTACGGGTCGGTGTCCGCGACGACAAGATCGAATTGCAGATCGAAGGCCCGGAAACCCGCCGGATCAAGGGCGACAAGCCCCCGCTTCTGACGGCGGAATGATCCGGCACGCCGGGGTTCTGCTGCTTGCCTCTGCCCTGCCCTGTCTTGCACAGGAAGGGGCGGAGGCCCTGCGGCTGATCCCGCCGATTGCCTGCGACATCGTTTCCGACTGCCACATCCAGCAATACGTGGACCGCGATCCCGGCCCGGGCTGGCGCGATTTCACCTGTGGCGGGTTGGCCTATGACGGGCACACCGGAACGGATTTCGCTCTGCCCTCACTGGCCCGGATGGCCGCGGGCGTCGATGTGTTGGCATCTGCCTCCGGAACTGTCGTGGCGCTGCGCGACGGGATGGCGGATGGCGCGCTGGTGGCGGGTGGCTCGGTCGATGGCACGGAATGCGGCAATGGCGTAGTGATCCGCCACGCGGGCGGCTGGGAAACGCAATATTGCCATCTGCGGCAGGGGTCGGTGGTCGTGACCAAGGGGCAAGCGGTCAAGGCGGGCGATGTGCTGGGCCTGGTCGGTATGTCGGGCGCGGCGGAATTTCCGCATGTGCATCTGTCGGTGCGACGGAACGGCGCGGTCGTGGACCCGTTCGCGCCCGCGGACCTTGCGACCTGCGGCGCGGGGGGTGACACGCTGTGGGCGGATGCGGTCGCCTATGAACCGGGCGGGTTGATCGCGCTGGGGTTTGCCACGGCGGTTCCGGATTATGCCGCGATCAAGGCCGGCACGGCGGGCGCGGACACCATCGCGCCCGACGCGCCCGCACTGGTGTTGTGGGCGCATGGCTATGGCGCACGGCCCGGGGACGTGATCCGCTTGGTCATCGAAGGCCCGAACCAACGCTGGTTCGACACCGACGTGACACTGGACAAGCCGCAGGCGCAATATTTCCGGGCCGCAGGCCGCAAGGCAAGCGGCCTGCCGCCCGGCACATGGCGCGGCATCGCGACGCTGGTCCGGAACGGGCAGGACATCGACCGCCGCGAGACCACGATCACCATCGCGAATTGATCGGGATCAGTGCGGGCGCCCGGAGTTGCGGTTATTCTGTCGCGGTCAGAAACAGGGGGCTGATGATGACAATCCTGATCCTTTACGCCACCACCGAAGGCCAGACCCGCAAGATCGCGCGCCATGCCGCCACGTATCTGACGTCGCGCGGCCTGTCGGTCGAACTTTTGAACGTGACCGATGCCGAGGGGATCGACCTGTCCACCTTCGATGCGGTGATCCTTGCTGCTTCGGTCCACATGGGACGCTATCAGGGCGCGTTTACCGATTTCGTCGCGGCCCAGCGCGATGCGCTGGCCCGCACGAAACACGCGTTCCTGTCGGTGTCGCTGGCCGCGGCCAGCCCGGACAAGGACGATCTTGAAGGCATTGCAGAGGTCGTGCAGACCATGATCACGCAGACCGGATGGACACCCGCCAGCCTGTTGCATGTCGCGGGCGCGTTCCGGTTCAGCCAGTATGATTTCCTGAAAACCTGGGCGATGCGCTGGATCGCGTCGAAAAAGGACCCCGGTGTGGACCGTCAGGGCGATACCGAATATACCGACTGGGCGGCGCTGGACGCGTTTCTGGACGGGTTTGCCACGGCCCGCACCACCCCGGCGGTGCCGGTCAACGTTCGGTAAGCTTCAACTCGATGCGGCGGTTCTGCGCCCGCGCCTCGGGGGTATCGGCGGGATTGACGGGCTGGTATTCCCCGAACCCGTTCGCCGCCAGCCGGTTCGGCGGAATGCCCAGATCGTCGGACATCGTGCGCACCACAGACAGCGCGCGGGCCTGTGACAATTCCCAATTGTCGCGGAATTCGCCAAAGCCCGACAGCGGCAGATTGTCGGTATGGCCATCGACACGGATGATCCAGTCGATGCCCGGCGGGATGTCATCGGCGATGCGACGCAGGATGCCGGCTACCTTGGCCACCTCGGCCTTGCCCGCATCGGACAGATCGGCGCTGCCTGCCGGAAACAACACCTCGGACGCAAAGACAAACCGGTCGCCGACGATGCGCACGCCTTCCTGATCGCCCAGAATGGTGCGGATGCGGCCAAAGAACTCCGACCGGTAGGTTTGCAGGTCCTGCGCCTCGGCTTCCAGCCGCTGCCGTTCGGCCTCCAGCCGGGCAACCTCGGCCTGTTCCAGTTCGCGGCGGCGGCGTTCTTCGGACGCGGCGCGGGCCAAGGCCGCGTTCAGGTCGGACCCCAGCGATTGCATTTGCACCTGCGCGGCGGCATCGCGATCCTTGTAATCATCCAGCAGCGCCTGCAACTGCCCCAGTTGCGCCCGCAACGCCGCGATCTGCTGGTTCAACAACGCGCTGGCACGGGCGGCTTCGGTGCTTTTTGCGGCCTC
>JBGSJU010000300.1:0-8136 GCA_041741655.1 Rhodobacterales bacterium | reverse complement strand
GGTGCCCGGCTGGTAGCAGATGGCGACAACGTCACCTTGCAGGGCGGACGCGGCGATGATCTGTTCCACATCACCGCGACCGCGGTGGCCACGACGATCCGCATCGGTGCCGCCGAAGGTCACGACCACCTGCGCGGGTTTTCCGCAAGCCACCGCGTGATGCTGTCGCCGGCGTTGCAGGCCCGCCGGGCGGACTGGACCCTTGCCGTTGCGCCGGACGGTGTGCTGGTGACATTCGGCCCCGACCAATCACTGATGATCGAAGGCCACGACCGCACCGCCGTCCGGCGGTTCCTGAACCTGCAGTGATCCGCACCCCCCGCCCGCGCGCAATCAAGGACACCCGGCACCATGGCACATCGGCAATGAGACGGTTTCAGGCGACATTCATCGGGATCGGTGCGCAGAAATGCGCCTCGACCTGGCTTTATGGCGTCTTGCAGCAATGCCCCGATGTCCGGGTCAGTGACGAGAAAGAGGTCGATTTCTTCAGCTATTATTTCGACCGTGGCTATGAATGGTATGAACGGCAGCTGGCCAGCGATCCGCCGCGCCCCCATCGTGGTGACATCTCGCCGTCCTATTTCATTCATCCGGCGGCGGCCGATCGCGCGGCCGCCTATAACCCGGACCTGCACATCTTCGTCACCCTGCGCGATCCTGTGATGCGGGCCTATTCCAATCACCTGCACGAGGCGCGCAAGGGCCACATCACCGGCGACAACCTGATCTTTGCGACGGGGCTGGCCAACAATCCGCTGTATCTGGACCAAGGACGCTATGCGACGCATCTGGAACGGTGGCTGAACGCCTTTCCGCAGGCCCGCGTGCATGTCCTGTTTCAGGAAGACATTCATGCCGATCGCTCCGCCATGGCGCGGCAGGTCACCCAAGCTCTGGGTTTGCCGGACCTGGCCGATTTTCTGGACCTGCGGGCCAATGAAAGCGTGCGCTACCGCAATCCCGTCCTTGGCGAGATGCTGTGGAAACTTGGCGCCGCCGCGCGTCGCCACGGGTTGGGACGCGCGGTCGAGACGATCAAGTCTGCCCCCGGCATCCACCAGTTCCGCGCCGCGAATCGCGAGGACATGCGCGACGCCGTGCCGGAAATGACAGACGACGATGTTGGCAGACTGACAGATTTCTACGCTGAAGAGGTGGCCCGGCTGGAAACCATGATCGGGCGCCCCGCCCCGTGGCCGCGGTTTCATCCCACACTGCAGGCCGAACCGGCCGAAAAACGGGGGCTGCACATCCGCTGAACGCGCCGGCATGTGCAATTTCAGGGCAAGCGACAGCTTCAGCCGGTCGCGCATCCCTGCAAAAACCTGTGGCGCGATGACGACACTGCCGGGCTTATTTTGCATTCCGGGCGATTATCGTTCCGCCCCAAGGCCCCCGAAAGGCTATGCTGCCCACAAGAAGCCAAAGGCTCACGAGCAGAAAAGACATTCCATGAAACGACTTGTGTTCCTCACGTTCACCGTGGGACTGGCATCGTGCACGGCTGTCGGGCCCGACTTTGTTGCGCCGCAGGCAAATCTGCCGCTGCAATTCGCAGCGGTGGCATCGCCCGACATCGGCAACATCGCGGCGGAGCGGTGGTGGGAAAGCTTCAACGACCCCCTCTTGAACGCCTACATGGAGCGCAGTCTGGCACAAAGCCTGGAGATCAAGGTGGCGCGGGAACGGATCACCGAGGCGCAGGCGCTTTATCGTGCCGCGGGCGGGGGCGGGGTGCCGGCGGCGCAATTGTCGGGCGAACTGCGCCTGAGTACCACGGCGTCCGAGATCGATAATGTGCGGAGCACGAACGAAAACGGCTCGATCAGCGCGGATTTCGTGTTCGACCTGTTCGGTGGTGCGACGCGCACCATTCAGGCCGCCGAAGCCAACCTCGAGGCGGCGGTGCTGGATGTCTGGGTGACGCGGTTGGCGTTCCAGACGGAACTGATCGGCGCCTATATCGATGCGCGGTTCTTCCAGAATTCCATCGCGATCACCAACGAAGCCATCGCAAATCGCAAGCGCACGCTGCAACTGGTCAATGTGCAGATGACGATCAACGATGTCACGACCCTGGAGGTCACGCGCGCCGAAGCGGAACTGTCCGTGGTGCAGGCCCGACTGCCGGCGGACAAGATCGGCTTTGAAAGCAACGTGGTGCGGCTTGCCACCTTGCTGAAGCTGCCGGTTGCAGAGGTCAGGACGCAGATGTCGGCCAAGAACACCGGCATTCCGATGCCGAAACGGGTGTTCGAAGCCGGTGTTCCGGCCAGTCTGCTGCGCAACCGCCCCGACATCCGCGTGGCGGAACGCCAGTTGGCGTCCCGCATGGCCTCGGTCGGGGTCAATGAGGCGGCGCTTTATCCTTCGCTCAGCCTTGGCGGGTTCATCCGCGCGGGCACCGACAACACCTTGCAGGTCGGACCGGCGCTCACCATTCCCCTGCTGAACCGCCCACGCCTGTTGGCGAACCGCGATGCGGCGGTGTCGCGGGCGCGCCAGGCCGAACTGAATTGGCAGATCACGGTGCAGGAGGCGATTTCCGAAGTGGAACAGACCCTGTCCCGGGCCAAGAACCGGCAGGAAGAAATCGCCGCCCTGACACGCGCGTTGAACAATTACCGCAAACTGGCGGATCTGGTGCAGGAGTCTTATGAGTTGCGCAGCAGCACCTTGCTGGAATTGCTGGATGCCGCCGAAAACGTGACGGATACGGCCAGCGATCTGGCCTTGTCGAGACGCGAATACGCCACCGCAGTCGCCGAACTGGCGGTGGCCACGGGGCGCGGCACCCGCGCGCTGGAACAGTTGCCGGTGCCGCCAGTGCCGCTAGTGCCAAAGGCCCCTTGACCGGGCGCGGATCGCGGTTTCCAATGGCGTGATCGCGGCAGACCCTAGTGCCTGCGCGGCGTGGAGAAACCTCGCGCGATCAGTTCCTTCATGATCTCGTTGGTGCCGCCATAAATCCGCTGCACGCGGGCATCGGCCCACATCTCGCCGATGGCATATTCCTGCATGAACCCATAGCCGCCGTGCAGTTGCAGACAGGCATCCAGCACCTCGCCCTGCATGTCGGTGGTCCACCATTTCGCCATCGCGGCCTTTTCGACGCTCAGGCGGCCAGCCAAGTGTTCGGTGATGCATTCATCAAGGAAAGCGCGCGCCACCGTGGTCTTGGTCTGGCATTCCGCGAGCACGAACCGGGTGTTCTGGAATTGCGTCAGCGGCCCGCCAAAGGCTTTGCGTTCCTGGGCATAGGCGATGGTGCGTTCCACCGCGCCCTCCATCGCGCCGACCGCGCCGCAGGCGATGATCAGCCGTTCCTGCGGCAACTGGCTCATCATCTGGGCAAAGCCCTTGCCTTCGTCCAGTCCAAGGATGTTTTCGGGCGGCACGGGAACATTGTCGAAGAACAATTCAGACGTGTCCGCCGCGTGCATGCCGATCTTTTCAAGGTTGCGGCCACGGGCAAAACCCGGCGCATTGGCGGTTTCCACCACCACCAGCGAAATACCCTTGGCCCCCTGCGCCGGATCGGTCTTGGCCGCGACGATGATCAGGTCGGCGTGTTGGCCGTTGGAAATGAAGGTCTTTTGCCCGGTCAGGCGATAGACATTGCCATCGCGCACCGCGCGCGTGGTGATCGCCTGCACGTCAGACCCGGTGGCGGGTTCGGTCATCGCCAGCGCGCCAACCATCTCGCCGGTCGCCATTTTCGGTAGCCAGCGGCGTTTCTGTTCTTCGGTGCCATAGGCCAGCACGTAATGCGCGACGATGCCGGAATGGATCGGCACACCCCAGCTGGCCAGATTCTGCCGCGGATGTTCCATGAAGATCACCGCCTCATGGCCGAAATCGCCGCCCGCGCCGCCGTACTCCTCGGGGATCGACGGGCACAACAGGCCCTGCGCGCCGGCCTCGGTCCAGATGCTGCGGTCCATGATGCCGGCCTTGCGCCAGCGGTCGTAATGCGGCGACCATTGTTCGCGGATGAACCGCGCGGTCATGTCCGCCAGCATCACATGGTCATCGGTCATCCATGTGGAACGGTGGATTGTCATCGCCGGGCCTCTCGTCTTGGGTGATGCGAATAGGGCGGGGGTTGCCCCCCGCCCCCTTGATCAGAAATTCGCCGCTTCCAGCGCCATCACCGGGTCCGCGCCCGAATTGATCCGCGCCAGATGCAGCGCGGTCGCGGGCAGGCGACGGGTCATGTAATAGCGCCCGGTGGCCAGCTTGGACTGATAGAACGCCACATCGGGCTTGCCGGCATCCAGCGCCGCCAACGCCGCCTTGGCCATCCGCGCCCACATCAGGCCCAGACAGACATGGCCGAACAGATGCATGAAATCATAGGACCCCGACAGCGCCGCATTGGGGTTCTTCATCCCGTTCTGCATGAAGAACATGCCGGCGGTCTGCAGGTCCTTGCTGGCCGCTTTCAGCGGGTCAAGGAAGTCCTTCTTCAGCCGCTCGTCGCCCTCGTTGTCCTTGATGAAGGTCTTGACCAGATCGAAGAACGCCATGACATGCCGCCCGCCGTCCTGTGCCAGCTTGCGGCCCACCAGATCCAGCGCCTGCACGCCATTCGCGCCTTCGTAGATCATCGCGATGCGGGCATCGCGGGTGAACTGCGACATGCCCCATTCCTCGATATAGCCATGCCCGCCATAGACCTGTTGGGCGCGCACGGTCATGTCATAGCCTTCGTCTGTCAGGAAGCCCTTGATCACCGGCGTCATCAGCGAAATCAGGCCATCGGCGGCCGCATCGTCATTGCGCTGTGCGCGGTCGATCAGCGACGCGCCCCACAGTATGAAGGCGCGCGCGCCCTCGACAAAGCTTTTCTGATCCAGCAGCGCGCGGCGGATATCCGGGTGCACGATCAGCGGATCGGCGGGGCCATTGGGGTTTTTCACGCCGGTCACATCGCGGCCCTGCAAGCGGTCCTTGGCATAGGCCAGCGCGTTCTGATAGGCGACATCCGCCTGCGCCAGACCCTGCATGCCGACGCCCAGACGGGCCTCGTTCATCATGGTGAACATGGCGCGCATGCCCTTGTGTTCTTCACCCAGCAGATAGCCCACAGCTTCGTCGTAATTCATGACGCAGGTGGAATTGCCGTGGATGCCCATCTTTTCTTCGATCTTGCCGCAGGACACGCCGTTGCGCGCGCCCAACGACCCGTCGGCGTTCACCAGAAACTTCGGCACGATGAACAGCGACACGCCCTTGATGCCGTCGGGGCCACCGGGGATCTTGGCCAGCACCAGATGGATGATGTTGTCGGCCATGTCATGTTCGCCGGCCGAGATGAAGATCTTCTGCCCGGTCACCAAATAGCTGCCATCGCCGTGCGGCACCGCCTTGGTGCGCATCATCCCCAGATCGGTGCCGCAATGCGGTTCGGTCAGGTTCATCGTGCCGGTCCATGCACAGGACGTCATCTTGGGCAGATAGGTTTCCTTCTGCGCCTGCGTGCCATGCGCCAGAATGGCCGAGGCCGCGCCATGCGTCAGGCCCTGATACATCGTGAACGCCTGATTGGCGGCCGAGAAATATTCGCCCACGGCCGTGCCCATCACATGCGGCAGGCCCTGACCGCCGAATTCCTCGGGCATGTCCAGCGCGGTCCAGCCGCCGTCGCGGACGCGGTCAAAGGCGTCCTTGAAACCCGTGGGCGTGCGCACGATGCCGTTTTCCAGCCGACAGCCCTCGCGGTCGCCCACCGGGTTCAGCGGCGACAGCAGCTCGGAACAGATCTTGCCCGCTTCTTCCAGAACCGGGCCGGTGAAATCGGCCTCCAGATCATCATAACCCGGGATGCCGGACGCGGTGACGTCCAGCACGTCATGCAGCACGAACTGGGTGTCTTTCACGGGGGCGGTGTAGGTTGGCATGTCTCTCTCCCTGAGGTGTGCGTTTGGCCCCACCGCGCCTATTCGGCGGCGTTGCGGGCGGTTTTCATCGAGGCGATCATCCGTTCACCCCATTTCATCTGTTCGGTCAGATCGTCGATGGCGGCGGTCAATTCGTCCCGCTGGCGCACCAGTTCTGCCATGCGCAGCTGCGCCAGTTCATAGGTCTTTTCCAGTTGCAGCACCTGTTCGTCGCCGCGTTTGTACAGGTCCAGCAATTGCCGGATCTCTTCCAGCGTGAACCCGAAGCGTTTGCCGCGCAGGATCAGTTTCAGCCGCGCGCGGTCGCGCTGCGTGAACAGGCGCTTCTGCCCTTCGCGGATCGGAAACAGCAATTCCTTGGCTTCGTAGAACCGCAAGGTGCGCGGCGTGACGTCAAACGCCTCGCACATGTCGCGGATCGTCATCAGTTTCTCGGTCATCCCTTCACCCTCGAAATCGGGAACAAGGCAGCCAAATGTAGTTTGGACGGTTCATCTACAACTGCATTTACGCCGGGCGTTGCCACTACGTCACGTCACTTTTGCGTTGACGTAAGATGATGTCGCGTAACCCTGCGTCACACGTCATCCTGTTGCGTCGCCAGCCGACCAAGGTCAACGGATCCGAGGCAAACCAGCCTCGGCGCGGTTGCAGCGCGGGCGTGTCATGCGTCTTTGCCAGACCGATCATCCGAGGCGGACTGGCCCAGATCGGCGGCGGTGCGGTCACGCAGCGCCTGCAGCTCGGTCAGGGCTTCGTCGATCTGGCGGCGCTGTTCGGCCAGTTCGTTCAGCTGGCGGTCCGCCATGGCGATCCAGGCCCGGCTTTGCGCCGCGGTGCCTTCGCGTTCGTAGATCAGCAGCCATTGCCGGATATCTTCCAGCGCAAAACCGAACTTGCGTCCGCGCAGGATCAGGGTCATCCGCGCGCATTCGCGCGGGCCATACCAGCGCAACCGGCCATCGCGTTCGGGCGACAACAATTCGATATACTCGTAATATCGCAGGGTGCGCGGGGTCACGTCGAACTTGGCGCACATGTCCTTGAATGACAGCTTCTTGTCGGTCATCGGTCCCGCCCTTGTGCCTTACAACGTGCCTTACGACATGCCCTGCAACATCGACTGTGTGTCACAGGGCGCGTGGAAATCCAAACCGCAACCGGCAGCGGACCCGCACCCAATCCCGCGGCCAGTTTGACGCAAGCCCACGTCCGGTGCCAGTCCCTATCGGATGCCGCACCGGATTGGGGGCAATCGTGAATCAACGGACCAACACAGGACCTGCCCCTTGGCAAAGCAGCGCCAACAGCGAATAACGGTGCCAAGGTGACGTGACCCGGAACAGGAGCCGCGATGGCGATCGACAAGGTGCAACTGGCCCGCCAATTCATCGCGGCCATTCCCCATGCCAGCACGCTGGCGATGCAGATCGACAGCTTGGCCGACGGGGTGGCCGAAATGTCGATGCCTTATGACGCGCGGCTGATCGGTGACCCCGAAACCGGGGTGATCCATGGCGGGGCGGTGTCGTCCTTGCTGGACACCTGCTGCGGCGCGGCGGTGATGAGCCATCCGAAGAACCCCGGCGGCACCGCGACCATCGACCTGCGCATCGACTACATGCGCGCCGCAACCCCCGGTCAGGCGATCCGGGCGCGCGCCGAATGTTACCACGTCACCCGCAACGTGGCCTTTGTGCGCGCCACGGCCAGCGACGATGATGATGCGCTTCCCGTGGCCACCGCAACGGGCAGCTTTACGGTCGAGGGTCTGCATGAGGATCGGGCATGACGCCACGCAAACGCCCTGAACCGGTGCAGGTGGTGAAACAGCGCCGCGATGCCGCGTTGGCGGCGCTGGTGCAGGGTGTGCCCTATATCCAATTTCTGGGGGCGCGGTTCGACCGGCGCGGTGACGAACTGACCGCTGTGCTGCCGTTTGACGACAAGCTGATCGGCAACCCGATCCTGCCGGCGATACATGGCGGCGTCACGGCGGCATTTCTGGAAATAACCGCCGTCATCTGCCTGTCTTGGGCCACCCTGTGGGAAGAAATCGAGGCGGGCGCGTTCGATCCCGACAAACTGGTCACCGGGCAGATGCCGCGCCTGCCCAAGACCGTCAGCTTTACGGTGGATTATCTGCGCACCGGCCTGCCGCGCGATGCCTATGCCCGCGCGCAGGTCAACCGGTCGGGGCGGCGCTATGCGTCCGTGCATGTCGAGGCGT
>JBGSJU010000299.1:0-8927 GCA_041741655.1 Rhodobacterales bacterium | reverse complement strand
GATGCCATGCGCGCGCAGGAACGACCGCGCCTGCGGGATCAGCACCAAATGCGCGCGCACGCGGCGGATATCGGCCAGCGTGGACCCCGGCAGCCCCATCAGCGCGATACGCACCCGCACGAACACCTCGTCCACGATATGCAGCCCGCTGTCGGGCAGCAGGCGGTGGATGTCGGCGACCCGGCCATAGGTCGAATTTTCCACCGGCAGCATCGCCAGATCGGCGCGGCCGTCGCGCACGGCGTCGATCACCTCTTCAAACGTGGCGCAAGGCAACGGGTCCATGGCTGGACGGGCCATGGTGCAGGCTTCATGGCCATAGGCCCCCAAGGCGCCTTGAAATGCGATGCGGCGTGTCATGATGTTTCCTTCGGTCAGGCCATTCCGGAATCAGGCCATTCCGCAACACGGATGGGCGATTGGTCGCGGTAAGTAAACCTTGCCCGGGCCAAGGGGAAGCGGTAGATACCCGCCCGATACAACGCGGAAGGACAGGCTTACGATGTTCGATACCATGACACTCACGAAGGTGGTCGGCGCATTTTGCGGATCGTTGCTGGTTCTTCTGCTGGGCAATTGGGCCGCGGAAGAACTTTACCATGTTGGCGGTGGCCACGGGGGTGATATCGAACAGGCCTATGTGATCGACACCGGCGAGGAAGACGTGGCGGAGGCGGAAGAAACCGTTGATGTGGCGGCAATTCTGGCCTCTGGCGACGCCACTGCCGGCGAAAAGGTATTCTCGAAATGCTCGGCCTGCCACAAGGTCGAAGCAGGCGCCAATGCCACCGGCCCGTATCTGCACGGCGTCGTCGGGCGCGCCGTCGGCGTTGCCAGCGGGTTTGCCGGGTATTCTGGCGCGCTGTCGGCGGTGGCTGACGTCTGGTCGCCGGAAAACCTGTATGCCTTCTTGGAAAACCCCAAGGCCTATGCCCCCGGCAACAAGATGTCGTTTGCCGGTCTGAAAAAGCCCGAGGAACGCGCCAACCTGATCGCCTATCTGGCCACGATCCAGTAACTGCGCCCGAAAATTCTGTCCTTCCCGCAACGGATCATTCGGCGAGCAGATGTAACCAAGCCGCCCGCCCCTGCGTCGGGCGGCCATTTTTTAGTCGCAGCAGGCGCAATTCACGCAATCGCGTCTTGAAACTGGTCCCGCGCCCTGCCTAGCCTATGCTTCACCAAGAAGCCCGTGATGGCCCCGCGACAGGAGGATGTGCCCGATGATGATCCGTTTTCTGGCCTTTGTGCTGCTGGCCATGCTGGGACTTGGCCAAATCGCGCGGGCACAGGTTGCGACAGATGAAAAGATCATCCGCGCGCATGGCATTTCCACCTTCGGCGATCTGAAATATCCCGAAGGTTTCCCGCATTTCGACTATGTGAACCCCGACGCGCCCAAAGGCGGCACGTTTTCCACATGGGGCTTTGGCACCTTCGACAGCCTGACACCCTATATCCTGAAGGGCAATCCAGCCGCGCTGGCGACGATCTTTTTCGACAGCCTGATGACCGGCACGCTGGATGAACCCGATGCAATGTATGGCCTGCTGGCGCATAGCATCGAATACCCCGAGAACCGGCAATGGGCGATATTCCACCTGCGGCCCGAGGCGCGGTTTTCCGATGGCACGCCGGTGACGGCGGATGATGTGGTGTTTTCCTACGAAATCCTGCGCGACAAGGGCCGGCCCGCCTATCAGGTGCTGTTCAAGGATTTCGAATCCGTTGTCGCGATTGACCCGCTGACGGTGAAATTCACCTTCAAACCCGATGGCGCGCTGCGCGAATTGCCGATGACCGCTGCGGGGTTGCCGGTGTTTTCCCGCGCCTATTACGCCACCCGCGATTTCGCGGAATCGACGCTGGAACCGCCCATGGGGTCCGGGCCCTATCTGCTGGACAGCGTGGATGCGGGCCGCAGCGTCACCTACAAGCGCCGCGATGATTACTGGGCGCGCGATCTGAACGTGAACCGGGGCCAGTACAATTTCGACCGCCTGTCCGTCACCTATTTCGCCGACTACACCACCGCTTTCGAAGGCTTCAAGGGTGGCGCCTATATGTATCGCGAGGAATTCCTGTCGACGCTCTGGGCCACCGGATATGATTTTCCGGCGCTGCAAAAGGGCCATGTGAAACGCGAAACCGTGCCGGATGGCCGCCCCGCCGGCACGCAAGGCTGGTGGTTCAACCTGCGCCGCCCGGTCTTTGCCGATCCGCGCGTGCGGCAAGCCATCGGCATGGCATTCAATTTCGAATGGGCAAATGACAGCCTGTTCTATGGCATCTACACCCGCACCGACAGTTTCTGGGAAAACTCCACCATGCAGGCCGAAGGGATGCCAACGCCTGCCGAACTTGCGCTGCTGGAACCGTTGCGCGCCGATATCCCGCCCGAGGTGTTCACCGAACCCGCTGTCAGCCCGGCGATTTCGGCCGCAGACAAGAACGCCGACCGCCGCGCGATCGGCCGGGCCGGCGCGATTCTGGATGCGGCGGGCTGGACCGTGGGCGCCGATGGCATCCGCGTGAATGCGGCGGGCGAACGCCTGACGGTCGAGATGTTGAACGACAGCCCCAGTTTCGACCGCATCATGACGCCCTATATCGAAAACCTGACCCGTCTTGGCGTCGAGGTGCGCGCCACCCGCGTTGACGCCGCCGAGGCGGAAGAACGCGAAAAGAAGTTCGATTTCGACATCACGACGCGGCGCTATGCCATGAGCCAGACGCCCGGCATCGAATTGCGCGGCATATTCGGGTCCGAGGCGGCGGATGCGCAGGGGTCGCCTAACATCGCGGGGGTGAAAAGCCCCGCCGTGGACGCGTTGATCAAGGTGATCGAGAATGCGACGAACCGCGAGGATTTGGTGACTGCGGTCAAGGCGCTGGACCGCGTGCTGCGCGCCATGCACATCTGGGTGCCGCAATGGTACAAGCCGGAGCATAACATCGCCTATTTCGACATGTACGAACGCCCCAATGCCGCACCGCCGCCCTATGGCATCGGCGAAGCGTCGATCTGGTGGTTCAACCCCGACAAGGCCGCCGCCTTGAAGGCCGCAGGCGCGATCCGGTAAGCCACACACATGGGTGCCTATATCCTTCGCCGCCTCGTGCTGGTGATCCCGACGTTGTTGGGGATCATGCTGGTGAATTTCGTCCTGACGCAATTCGTGCCGGGCGGACCGATCGAACAGATCCTTGCCGAACTGGACGGACAGGGCGACGCGTTGCAGGGGATTTCCGGCGGTGGCGATGCGGGCACGCAGACCACCGGGTCCGAACAGGGCTATCTGGGCGCACGCGGCCTGCCGCCCGAATTCATCGCCGAACTGGAACGCGAATTCGGCTTTGACAAGCCGCCCCTGGAACGGTTTCTGACCATGGTCTGGAACTACATGCGGCTGGATTTCGGCGACAGCTATTTCCGGTCAATCTCGGTGATCGATCTGGTGATCGAAAAGATGCCGGTGTCGATCACGCTGGGCCTGTGGTCCACCGTCATCGCCTATCTGGTGTCGATCCCGCTGGGGATCGCCAAGGCGGTGCGGGACGGATCGCAATTCGACACCTGGACCAGCGCCGTGGTGATCGTGGCCTACGCCATTCCCGGCTTCCTGTTCGGCGTTCTGCTGATCGTGCTGTTCGCGGGCGGGTCGTATTACCAGATCTTCCCCTTGGGCGGGCTGACCAGCGAACAACGCATCTGGGACACGCTGACACCCTTGCAAAAGGTCGGCGATTACCTGTGGCATATCACCCTGCCGGTGATCGCCTCGACCATCTCGGCCTTTGCCACGCTGACGCTGCTTACAAAGAACAGTTTCCTTGACGAGGTGCGCAAGCAATACGTGATGACCGCGCGCGCCAAGGGTCTGACGGAACGGCGCGTCCTCTATGGCCACGTGTTCCGCAACGCGATGCTGATCGTGATCGCGGGCTTTCCGGCGGTGTTCATCGGGGTGTTCTTTGGTGGGTCGCTGATCATCGAGACGATCTTTTCCCTCGATGGTCTGGGCCGTCTGGGGTTCGAGGCGGCGGTGCAGCGGGATTACCCCGTGGTGTTCGGCACGCTGTTCATCTTTGGCCTGATCGGGTTGGTGACCGGCATCCTGTCGGACCTGATGTATGTGCTGGTCGATCCCCGCATCGATTTTGAGCGGAGAGAGGGATGACCCTATCGCCGCTGAACGCCCGCCGCTGGGCGAATTTCAAGGCGAACCGCCGCGCCTTCTGGTCGCTGTGGATATTTCTGGTGCTGTTCGTCGCCTCGCTGTTTGCGGAATTCATCGCCAACGACAAGCCGATCCTCGTGCAGTATCGCGGCGAGTATTTCACGCCGATCTTCCGCTTTTACCCGGAAACCGCGTTCGGCGGCGAGTTTCAGACCGAAGCCGCCTATCGCGACCCCGAGGTGAAATGCCTGATCGCCACCGGCGGCATCGAGGCCTGTCTGGACGACCCCGAGGGGCTGTTGGTGCAGGCCGAAACCGGCATCGTGGAGGGCCAAGCGATCCAGCCGGGCTGGGCGGTGTTCCCGCCGATCCCCTATTCGTTCAACACCATCGTTGACCGCCCCGGTGCCGCGCCGTTACCGCCCGGTGATCGCAACCTGTTGGGCACCGACGCGGCGAAACGCGATGTGCTGGCGCGCGTGATCTACGGCTTCCGGCTGTCGATCCTGTTTACGCTGATCGTCACCGTGCTGACATCCATCATCGGCATCGCCGCGGGCGCGGTGCAAGGGTTCTTTGGCGGGCGCACCGACCTGATTTTCCAGCGCGTGATCGAGATCTGGAGCGCGACGCCGTCGCTCTACGTCATCATCATCCTGTTCGCCATTCTGGGACGGTCGTTCTGGCTGTTGGTGTTCATTACCGTGCTGTTCGGCTGGACCGCGCTGGTGGGGGTGGTGCGGGCGGAATTCCTGCGCGCGCGCAATCTGGAATATGTCCGCGCGGCGCGGGCACTGGGTGTGTCGGACCGGGTGATCATGTTCCGCCACATGCTGCCCAACGCGATGGTCGCCACCATCACCATGCTGCCCTTCATCGTCACCGGCACGATCGCCACACTGGCGGCGCTGGATTTTCTGGGCTTTGGCCTGCCGTCCTCGGCGCCCAGCCTTGGCGAGTTGACCCGGCAGGCCAAGGAACATCTGGATGCGCCTTGGCTGGCGTTCACCGCGTTCTTCGTGTTCGCGGCCATGCTGTCGCTGTTGGTGTTTATCTTTGAAGGCGTGCGCGACGCCTTTGACCCGCGAAAGACCTTTGCATGAGCCTGTTGGATATTCGCGACCTGCGCGTCACCTTTCGCCAGGATGGCCGCGATGTCGAAGCGGTCAGGGGCGTGTCCTTTGCGCTGGATCGCGGTGAAACCGTTGCGCTGGTGGGTGAAAGCGGGTCGGGCAAATCGGTGTCGGCGCTGGCGACCGTGGGTCTGTTGGGGGGTAATGCGCGCGTCACGGGGTCTGTTACCTATGACGGACAGCAGATGGTCGGCGCGGCGGAACCCGTGCTGCGCCGCGTGCGCGGCAATGACATCAGTTTCATCTTTCAGGAACCGATGACGTCGCTGAACCCGCTGCACACGATCGAAAAACAACTGGGCGAAAGCCTTGCCCTGCATCAGGGGCTGGCGGGGGACGCGGCGCGGGCGCGCATCCTTGAACTGCTGGACAAGGTCGGCATCCGCGATGCGGCCTCGCGCCTGTCGGCCTATCCGCATCAACTGTCCGGCGGCCAGCGTCAGCGGGTGATGATCGCCATGGCGCTGGCCAACAAGCCCGATGTGCTGATCGCCGATGAACCCACCACTGCGCTGGATGTGACAATTCAGGCGCAGATCCTTGACCTGTTGGCCGATCTGAAGCGGACCGAAAACATGGGGCTGCTGTTCATCACCCATGATCTGGGCATCGTGCGCCGCATCGCCGACCGGGTCTGTGTCATGCGGCAGGGCGAGATCGTGGAACAGGGCCCGGTGGCCGACGTGTTCGGCAACCCGCAACACGCCTATACCCGCATGCTGTTGGCCGCGCGGTCGGTCGGCCAGCCCGATCCGGTAACGGCGGACGCGCCCGAGGTGCTGCGCACCGAGCATCTGCGCGTGTGGTTTCCGATCCAGAAGGGCCTGTTGAAACGCACCGTCGGCCATGTGCAGGCCGTCAACGATGCCAGCATTTCGGTGCGTGCGGGCGAGACCCTTGGCGTGGTGGGCGAAAGCGGGTCGGGCAAGACCACGCTGGCGCTGGCCATCATGCGGCTGATCGCCTCGGACGGGGCGATCACGTTTCAGGGTCGTGACGTGCGCGCGTTGAACACCCGCGACCTGCGCGCGCTGCGCCGCGACATGCAGATCGTGTTTCAGGACCCGTTCGGCAGCCTGTCGCCGCGCATGACCTGCCAGCAGATCATCGCCGAAGGGTTGGGCGTGCATGGCGTGGACCCGGGCCGCGACCGCCGTGACATGGTGGCCGAAGTGATGACCGAAGTGGGTCTGGACCCGGCCGCAATGCACCGCTATCCGCACGAATTTTCCGGCGGCCAGCGCCAGCGCATCGCGATTGCCCGCGCCATGATCCTGCGGCCCAGCCTTGTGGTGCTGGACGAACCGACATCCGCGCTGGACATGACGGTGCAGGTGCAGATCGTCGATCTGTTGCGCGGGTTACAGCAGAAATACGGGTTGGCCTATCTGTTCATCAGTCACGACCTGACCGTGGTGCGCGCGATGAGCCACAAGATCATCGTCATGCAGGCGGGAAACATTGTCGAGGCCGGTGCGGCCTCGGACATGTTTCATGCGCCGCAAACCGAATATGCCCGCACGCTTTTGGCCGCGTCGCTGGGTGAGGCAATGAATTGACAGTTGATATTCTGACGCCAATGCGCAACAGATGCGAATTGGCGTCATTTACCCGCGGTTGAATTGCTGCTAATTAGCGTCAGATCCAACCGCACATCATCACAGTGATCGTTACCGTAATCAGATCGCCAGTTCGTCCAGCGATTTGCCTTCTGCCAGTGCGGCGCGAACCCAATCGGGGCGGCGGCCTTTTCCAGTCCAGGTCGCGCTGGCATCCGCCGGATTGCGATAGCGCGCAACGCCCGGTGTTTTTTTCGATGGCTTGCGCGCGCCGCCGGTCAGTTCGGCAAGGCTGAACCCCATCTCGCGGGCCTTTTGTTCCAAAGCCGCCAGAGCCCGGGATTTCTCGCGGTCGGCGAATTCCTCGATGGCCCGGGTGACCTGTTTCTGCAGGGATTTGAGGTCCGAAAGGCTGTAGCCGTCCAGATCGATATGTGTCATTGTCCGTTCCTTTTGCAGCGCAGCAGCGCAAATTATGGCTGATTCCATTGGATGGAATACAGGCAGATTTATGTAATGAACTGAAATATGACAGTTTCAATTCGACTGCAATCAAAATATCCCCAACACAATTGCAGAACCGCCAGAGTAAGCTCTGGCGGTTGCAATTCAGGGGGCAATCGCACCGGTCAGATCGTCAGAATGGTTGACCCGGTCGTTGCGCGCGCTTCCAGCGCGCGATGCGCCTCGGCCACTTGGTCCAGCGGGAAACGCTGATCGATCACGATTTTGACCGCGCCCGATGTCACCTTGGCAAACAGTTTTTGCGCCATGTCCTGGCAGGTGGCGTGATCGGCAATATGGGTGAAAAGGGTGGGCCGCGTCAGTTGCAACGATCCTTTCGCGGCCAGCTTGCCGATGTCGAACGGCGGAACGGGACCAGAGGCATTGCCAAACAATATCATCATGCCGACAGGACGCAGGCAATTCAGCGATCCTTCAAAGGTGTCCTTGCCGACGGCATCCATCACCACGTCCACGCCGCGCCCATGGGTCAGGCGGCGCACCTCGGCGGTAAAGTCCGGCGTGGTGCGATAGTTGATGCAATGGGCCGCACCGTTGGCGATGGCCTGCGCACATTTTTCATCCGTGCCGGCGGTACCGATCAGCGTGATGCCTTCGGACCGCGCCCATTGGCAGGCGATCAGCCCGACACCGCCCGCGGCGGCATGGAACAGCACGGTATCGCCCGCCTTCAAGGGCACGGTGCGGTGGAACAGATAGACCACCGTCAGCCCCTTAAGCATCATCGCCGCCCCTTCGTCGAAGGAAATCGCATCGGGCAGCGGGCAAACCTGCGCGGCGGGCATCACGCGCGCCTCGCAATAGGCACCGGGCGGCTGGCTGGCATAGGCAGCGCGGCTTCCGACCGTCAGATGGGTCACGCCATCGCCCACGGCCTCGATAACGCCCGCCGCCTCCATCCCCATCGCATGGGGCAGGGTCAGCGGGTACAGGCCCGTGCGCTGATAGACATCGATGAAATTCAGTCCCGCCGCGTGATGGCGGATGCGGACCTGACCGGGGCCGGGCGCGCCGACCTCGCGGTCCACGATCCGGAATGCTTCGGGTCCGCCGAAGGCTTCGATGATGACGGTTTTGGCCATGCTGTTTCCTCCCCTGAGATGCCGGGGAGGAAAGGCTGCGCGGGCGTCAAGGTCAAGGGCCCAAGGTCAAGAGGCCAAGGTGAGGGGCCGGTCAGGCTCAATGCGCCATGAACACCGTGATCGCCGACTGTTCCAGCATGTTGCGCGTCGCCCCGCCAAGGATCGCCTCGCGGAACCGCGAATGGCCATAGGCCCCCATCACGATCAGGTCGGCCGATACATCGGTGGCGTGGCGCAGCAGCACGTCCGACACCCGCGGCATGGTCTTGGCCAGCACGTCGATTTCCACCTTGACGCCTTGCCGCGCCAGATATTGCGACAGAAGACCACCGGGATCGGACCGGGTCGCGCCATGCATCGGCGGGTCGATCACCACGACATGCACGGCCTCGGCGGCCACCAGCAGCGGCATGGCGGCCCGCACGGCGCGCAGCGCCTCGGTGCCTT
>JBGSJU010000298.1:0-3891 GCA_041741655.1 Rhodobacterales bacterium | reverse complement strand
GAGGTGTTTGGCCGCGACGCGCTGCGCCTGTGCAGTGGCAAGATCGCGCTGGCGGCGGTCGGGGGGGCGGTGCGGATCGTCGAGTTGTAACGGCGCACGACCAAGCGTTATGCGCCGGGTCTCAGCGTCTGGTCGATGTCTGCTGGTTCTGCTGGCCAACGACCCGTACCGTGCGCACGCCGTCCAGTTGCTGATCGGTCAGCGCCAGCGCCGCCGTGACCGTGCGCGATTGTGCCGGTCCCTGCAGGGTCGCATCGCGCGGATAAAGTACTTGCAGTTCATAGCTGAGCACGCCTTTTTCGGGTTTGCCCATCGGGATCAGCCGCACGTCATAGGCACCCTGCCGCCGGGCCACGCCGCTGGCCCGGATCACTGCGCCGCCCGGAACGCGTTCCAATGCCAGCGCCGTCACCTGATCGACGGGCTGGCCCTGATACCCCAGTTCGGGGCGGTTCAAGGATGATTTTGGCGGGATCAGGGCGTTCTTGGCATCGGTGGCTACCGGTTCCGACTGGCTGCGGCCAAACCAGTTGCGCGGATTGAGACTGCTGTCGCGAAACCCGCCGCAGGCTGACAGGGTCAGGGTCGCCACCAACAGGGCTGGGATCACGCGCCGCATCGTTTCTGCCTCGTTCGCTCTTTGTGGTTCGGGTTAGCGCATCGCAACGGGGATGGAAAGCGCGTCGTGTCGCGGACTGGACCAATCCACCTTGGGCCCCTAGGTGTGCGGCAAAGGAGTACTGCCATGACACAACCCGCCTTCGAGGATATCGTCGCGGATTTCGCGTTTCTGGACGATTGGGAAGACCGTTATCGCCATCTGATCGATCTGGGCCGGGCGATGCCGGCGCTGGATCCGGCGGTGAAGGTGCCGGCCATCAAGGTGGATGGCTGCGCCAGTCAGGTCTGGCTGCTGCCCCGGCTGACCGACACGCAGATGGGATTTCAGGGCGACAGCGACGCGATGATCGTGCGCGGCCTGATCGCGGTGCTGCATGCGCTGTACGACGGCCTGCCACTGGCCGAGGTGGCCAAGGTGGACGCGGCGGCGGAACTGGCGCGGCTGGGGCTGGACCAGCATCTCTCAGCGCAGCGGTCCAACGGTGTGCGCGCCATGGTGGACCGCATCCGCACCTTGGCGGCGGGTTAAAGCGCCGCGAGCGCCGGTGTCAGATCGCCATAACCGGTAAACCGCCGTTCAAACGCCAGCCCCAAGCGCGCCGCGCAATCTAGCGCCTTGGCGGTCAGGGCGGGGTCGTCGGTCTGGGCCTGATAGACCAGTTTTTCATAGGCGCCGAAATAGGTGTCGCGCAGTTGCGGATAGCGGTCCAGCCCCAGTGGCCGCCAGACAAAGGCATCGAACTGCCGCACCAGAAAATCGGTCAGGTAGAACGCCGTCATCTCGTCCCGCGCGGCGAACACGGCGTTGCCCTCGTAGAAACTGTAGCAATGCGGCCCGTCCAGCATCGCAACCCCAAGCCGGTCCGCCAGCGCGGCCAACCGCCCGCCGGTGCCGCAATCGGCGTAAGCAATGAACATCGACTGATAGGTGGCGCGACGTTCGGCGATGGCGCTGGCGACGGCATCGGGAATGCGGTCTGGGTGGTTGTGCAGGATCGCGGGCAGGCAATGCAGATCGATGTGATCCCAGCGGTTCGCCGCCACCACATCAAGGATTTCGCGGGCCAGCGCCCCACAGGCGATCACCAGAACACGGCCCGCGCCCGTCGGGGCCAGGCCGTGATCGGTCAGCGTGGTGTCATCGGGTTCGTCCATGCGCCCAGCATGACGCCGCGTTCCGGCTGACGCCATGGCCAATCCGACCGATGCTGGCGAAAACCGTCCACGGAGCCACGCATGACCGACCCGGATTTCGTCCCCCGCTGCGCCGATTACGCCGCCCGTGTTCGCGACAGTTTCGCGCGGCAGGCGGTGATGACCACCTTCGGCGCGCGGCTGGTCGATGTGATGCCGGGGCGCGTGACGGCGGAGATGCCATTCAATCCCGCCCTGACCCAGCAACACGGGTTCCTGCATGCCGGGGTGGTGGCGGCCGTGCTGGACAGCGCCTGCGGCTATGCCGCGTTCTCGCTGATGGATGCCGACAGCGCGGTGTTGACCGCCGAATTCAAGATCAACCTGTTGGCCCCCGCAGATGGCCAGATGTTCCGGTTTCAGGCAAAGGTGATCAAATCGGGCCGCACCCTGCTGCCCACCGAAGGCCGCGCCCATGCGGTGAAGGATGGCGCGTCCCGGTTGATCGCCACCATGTCGGCGACTCTGATGGCGGTACGGGGGCGCGGGTTGACCGGGTAGTCTGCCCCGGTCAGGCGGCCTGATTGTGCTTGCGCGCCACCAGCGCCTTGGCGGTTTCGACCGCAACGGCGGCGTCCCGGCAATAGGCGTCGGCGCCAATGGCCCGGCCGAATTCCTCGTTCAGCGGCGCGCCGCCCACCAGCACGATGAAATTGTCGCGCAGGCCCTTTTCGACCAAGGTATCAATCACGACCTTCATGTAGGGCATCGTGGTGGTCAACAGGGCCGACATGCCAAGGATATCGGCACCTTCGCTTTCCAGCGCGCCCAGATATTTCTCGACCGGGTTGTTGATGCCCAGATCGACGACTTCAAAGCCCGCGCCTTCCATCATCATGCCGACAAGGTTCTTGCCGATGTCGTGGATGTCGCCCTTGACGGTGCCGATCACCATCTTGCCCATGCGCGGCGCGCCGGTTTCCACCAGAAGCGGTTTCAGGATGGCCATGCCGCCCTTCATCGCGTTCGCGGCCAGCAGCACCTCGGGCACGAACAGAATGCCGTCGCGGAAATCGCGGCCCACGATGGTCATGCCTTCGACCAGCGCCTCGGTCAGCACCTGATAGGGACCCCAGCCGCGCGACAGAAGGATGTTGACGCCTTCCTCGATTTCCTCGCGCATCCCGTCATACAGGTCATCGTGCATCTGCTGCACCAGTTCCTCGGTTGACAGGTCGGCCAGGATGATTTCGTCGTCGGACATGGGTCAGGTTCCCCGGGTTGGCCCCGCATCTGCGCCGGGGCAAGGTCTATCTCTGCGACTGCGATGCTGTCGACTGTCTGGAATGCGACATCGGTTGCCGTTCTTCCGACATTGCCCCGCAATTCCGGCGCGAATGCGTCGATTAACCCCGGCGGCGGCGTTCGCGTTTCGGCGCGCCATCATCGCCGGTGCCATCCGAGGCCGAGGAAAACGGCCCCAGCGCGGTGGTGATCTGGTCCAGCGTCGGGCGCGGGCCAAGCGGCCGGGTTTCCAGCGCCGCACGCATGTGCACCAGATGTTCCGGCATCGTCCCGCAGCAGCCGCCAATCAGCCGCGCACCGCAATCGCGCGCAAGCACGGCATAATCCGCCATCAGTTCCGGCGTGCCGTCATAGTGGATGTGGCCGTCGTGGTATTTCGGGATGCCGGCATTGCCCTTGGCGATCAGCGGGCGTTCCGACCCTTGGGCGGCAAAGCCCAGAATGGTGCGCAGCAGGTCGGATGCGCCCGTGCCGCAATTTGCGCCAAAGGCCAGCGGCGGGGTTGGCAGGGCCTCGACCATCTCGACCATCGCGGCCGAAGTCATGCCCATCATGGTGCGCCCGGCGGTGTCAAAGCTCATGGTGCCGCACCATGCCATGCCAGCGCGGGCAAAGGCTTCGGCGGCGGCGCGGTATTCTTCGGGCGCGGAAATGGTTTCCAGCCACAGCACGTCGGCGCCGCCTTCTTTCAGTCCCTCGGCCTGTTCGTGAAAAATCTCGACCGCCAACGCATGGGTCATGGTGCCCATCGGTTCAAAAATCTCGCCGGTGGGTCCGACGGATCCGGCGACGATGACGGGGCGGCCAGCGGCATCGGCCACGTCAGATCGG
>JBGSJU010000297.1:0-3309 GCA_041741655.1 Rhodobacterales bacterium | reverse complement strand
GCAAACCGGTTGGCATCGGTCGCCGTGGTGGCGATCTGCCAGCGGAAATCTCCGAAAGTGGCGGTCAGCGCGCGACCCGCCGCCAGCGCGGCCTCGGTCGGCAGCATATAGGTCAACCCGCGCCCAGCCTGCGCCCGGATCGCGCGGGCGACGGGGGCAGGTGAATGGCCGAACATCGACCCGGTATCGCCCAGACAGAAATCATCCAACGTTTGTCCGTCGATATCGGTGATCTGCGCGCCGCGTGCCCGGTCCACCAGCATCGGAAACGGGGTCGGCCAGTCGCGCATCCAATGCATCGGCACGCCGTTCAGATACTCGGGCGCCACTGCGGCGCGGGACCTGGGGCGCGCTTCGGCATAGCGGGCGGTTTCCGCAGCGCGGAACGCCCGCAGGCGGGCAGGGTTGACCCCGGATTGCGCTACATCGGCCATGCAGATGTCCCTTGTTCCTTGACTGGACAACATTTGATCAAAAAATCCGGAAAGGGAAAGGGGGCTTGGGAACCAAGCGGTGCCACCACCAGAAACGCAAAAGGGCCGCCCCGCAGGACGGCCCCCGAAAGCGATTGCCGAGGATCAGCCTTGTGATTCAGGCGTTGTCGGCGGCAGGGGCGGCAGCGGCATCTTGCCGGTTTTCGACAGCGGGTCATCGGCGCGCTGCACCGAGCCTTCGAAATGCGCGCCCGACTCGATGGCGATGGTCTTGTGGATGATGTCGCCTTCCACACGGGCGGTGGAGGACAGGCGCACCTTCAACCCGCGCACGCGGCCGACGATGCGGCCGTTGATGACGACGTCATCGGCCATCACTTCGCCCTTGACTGTCGCGCTTTCGCCGACGGTCAGCAGATGGGCGCGGATATCGCCTTCGACGGTGCCTTCGATCTGGATGTCGCCGGTGGTTTTCAGATTGCCGACGATGTGCAGGTCCGATGACAGCACCGATGCCGGCGGTTTCGGCTTTGGCGCGGTGGGTTTGAATTCCGGGGCCGGGGCCCGCGATGTGGTGTCCATGGCGGGCATGGACGGCTTGGGGGCTTCGGGGGCCTTGGGGCCGGGTTCGTTGATTTTGCTCTTAGAAAACATCATTCGCTGCCTTGATGAAGATCATGGGATTGACCGTATCCCCGCCAACCCGGACCTCGTAATGCAAGTGCGGTCCGGTCACACGTCCAGACGCTCCCATATCACCAATGCGATCCCCGCGCGAGACCCTTTGGCCAACGTTGACCGAAATGCGCGACAAATGACCAAACCGGGTCTCGATGCCGAAATCATGCTTGATCTTCACCAGCCGGCCATAACCGGATTCCCAGCCGGCATGCACGACCACGCCGTCCGCGGTGGAAAAGATCGGTGTGCCGACCGGTCCGGCGAAATCCACGCCGCCGTGCATGCGGCGACCGCCGGTTTTCGGGTCGCGGCGATAGCCGTAGCCGCTGGTAAAGCGGAACGCGTCCTTGACCGGATTGGCAAAAGGCGCCTTTTGTGCGGCCAATCGATACAGGTTCAACTGGTCCAGCTGATCGATCAGTCGGTTGGCGCGCGATTCGTCCATGTCGGGGGCAGTGCCCATCGTCGAAAACGAAATCGGCATCAGGGGGCCGCCTTGGCCGGCATAACCGCGCCGCACCTGCGTCAGCAGCGAATCCGTGTTCATGCCGGCGGCGCGGAACATCTTGTCCAGCGGCTTGACCGAGATCGTCATGGCATCCTCGATCTGGCGGAAGATCTGGTCGTTGCGGGCTTCCATCTGGCGGATGCGGTTGGCCATGGCATCAGCATGGTCCAGCGCCTCACGCGCGTCGCTGGTCACCTGATCGCGTTCGCGCGCAGTTTGCGCCAGCGCCATCACCATCAGGTCGAACGCCCCGGCTGCGTTGCCCTGGCCCGTGGTGGCCATGCCACCTTCGCCGCCGGTCGCCGCCATCAGGGCCTGTGCTTCGCCTCGGGCGGTCTCGCGTTCGCGCATGGTGCGGCGCAGCGTGGCCTGAATCACCTCGATGCCGGTTTCCAGTTCGCGCCGGCGGGTTTCCGAGGTTAGCAACTCGGTCTGCATCAGGGAAATCTGGGTCAGCGCCGCGTTGAACCGATCCTGCGCGGCGACCGCTTCGGCAGAGCGCGAGTCGCGTTCGGACGCCAAGGCGTTCAGCCGGATTTCATAGGCGCGCTGGTCGCGCCGCGCCTGATCGCGGAAATTTCCGGCCCCGATCGAATCCATCAGCAGGATCGCCGTGGCGATGATCGTCCAGCCAACAAACAGACATGTGCCGGCGAAAGCCATCACCTGCGTCGCGGGTTTCAGCCGGATAAAGCGCGTATCGGTTTCGGATCGCAGAAAAACCCGTCGTTCCGGAAACCAGTGTTCCAGCATCGCATCGATGCGGATGGCCAGGCGTGTTCTCAAGCCGGTATCCCCTGTTTCGCCGCGTTGGCGTCCTGCACGTCCGCCCATTGCTTGCGCAACAGGAGGTATTTGCCGGGTCCTTGTGGAAAAGACACGGGCACTGGACTGGTGGTTAACCAGACCTTGACGTTCCAGCAAGAATTTTTGGCTGCTGATTCGGCCTGATCGGGGCTTTGCCGCCGAACGGGCGGAAAATCGCCCATGCGGGTTTTCCCGCGGGATCGGGTCGGTCAGGCGCCGGCGCGGTGCGGGGTTTCTTCGGCCAGTGGCCAGTAGAAATCGGGCGGAATCCCCGCTTCGGCGCGCTTTTCTTCGTTGAACGGCGGCTTCAGCGCGCCGTGAAAATAGCGCCGCACCAAGGCATGAAACGCGTCTTTTGGGTCCAGACCATCGCGCCCGCACAGCCAGTGGAACCATTTCGACCCATAGGCCACATGGGCCACCTCTTCGGCGTAGATGGTGCGCAGGGCGTCCACGGCCCCCGAATCGTTCCCTGATTCCCGGGCCTTTTCGAACAGCGCGATCATGCCCGGCGTCACATCCAGCCCGCGCGCCTCCAGCACCATGGGCACCACGGCCAGCCGGCCATGCAGGTCATCGGCGGTGTCTTCGGCGGCGCGCCACATGCCGGCATGGGCGGGCAGGGCGCCATAATGGCTGCCAAGGCGTTCCAGACAGTCACAGACCAGATTGAAATGCTTTGCTTCCTCGGCCGCCGATTTCACCCAGTCGTCGTAGAACCCGGGCGGCATCGGTATATGGCCGAACCGCGCGATGATGTCCCAATGCAGATCGACGGCGTTCAATTCGATATGCGCAACCGCATGCAACAGCGCGATGCGGCCTTGCGCGCTGCCTGGACGGCGGCGGGGCACGTCGCGCGGGTCCAGCAGTTCGGGT
>JBGSJU010000296.1:0-2457 GCA_041741655.1 Rhodobacterales bacterium | reverse complement strand
CGCCATCAGCCGTTCGCCCACGTTGCCGCCCGCCGACACGCCCATCCGCAGCCCGTCGCGCGCATGCTGATGCACAAAGGCCCAATCCGTGCGCACCAGCCGCCGCCGCTCGGGTTCAGACATGGTCACGGTATCGACCATGCCGCGATCCTTCATGTCGAACAGCACGCGGCCCGCATCCGGGGCCAGATGCCCCGCCATGCAATTCAACAGCGTCGTCTTGCCCGATCCGCTTTCGCCGACGATGCCCATCACCTCGCCCGGCCACAGATCGAACGACACATCCGCGCAACCGATCCGCGCGCCATAGCGCTTGGTCAGCCCTTCAACCCGAAACAGCGGCCCGGCGCTCATGCTTTGCCCTCCTGCCGGCTGGCGCAATAATCGGTGTCGGAACAGACAAACATCCGACCCCCCGCGTCATCCACGATCACCTCATCCAGATAGCTGGTGGCGGATCCGCAAAGCGCGCAACACCCCGCCGCTTTGGTCGGCTCGAACGGGAAATCCGCGAAATCCAGACTGACGATCTGTGTATAGGGCGGCAGGGCATAAATCCGCTGTTCCCGCCCCGCGCCGAACAACTGGATCGCCGCGCAATCGCCCAGTTTCGGATTGTCGAATTTCGGGATCGGCGACGGGTCCATCACATAACGCCCCTCGACCTTGACCGGATAGGCATAGGAGGTGGCAATCGCGCCATGCCGCGCGATATCTTCGTAAAGCTTGACATGCATCAGACCGTAATCCTCCAGCGCATGCATGCGGCGGGTTTCGGTTTCGCGCGGTTCCAGAAACCGTAGCGGTTCGGGGATTGGCACCTGATAGACTAGGATCTGCCCCTCGGTCAGCGCCACCTCGGGAATGCGGTGGCGGGTCTGAATCACGGTCGCCTCGGGTGTTGCCGTCGTCACCGCCACGCCCGCCGTGCGCTGAAAGAAT
This sequence comes from Rhodobacterales bacterium, assembly GCA_041741655.1. Taxonomy (GTDB): domain Bacteria; phylum Pseudomonadota; class Alphaproteobacteria; order Rhodobacterales; family Rhodobacteraceae; genus UBA9554. Next base: position 1,515 of record JBGSJU010000296.1, on the reverse strand, counting down.
TTGCGGATCGACACGGCGTTCGTCGTGTCATCCGCGCCCTGGTCGATCACCTTCAGCCGGTCATCTGGCGTCAGGCAAGCCGCCGTCACCTGCACGCCGCCGGTGCCCCAGCCATAGGGCATCGGCATCTCGCGCGAGGCGAACGGCACCTGATAACCCGGGATCGCCAGACCCTTCAGGATGGCGCGGCGGATCATCCGTTTCGTCTGTTCGTCCAGATAGGCGAAATTGTAATGCCCGTCGTGGTGGGTGTCGTGCTGCATCTGGGTCATTCCGCCGCCTCCTGCACCGCATTCTCCGCCATGGCTGCGGCCCGCAATTTGCGGATCAGTTCCAACTCGCTCTGGAAATCGACGTAATGCGGCAGCTTGATATGTTCCAGAAACCCGGTGGCCTGAATGTTGTCGCAATGCATCAGCACGAATTCCGCGTCCTGTGCAGGCGCGCCGATGTTGTCCTCGCCCAGTTCGGCCCAACGCAGCGCACGGTCCACCAGCGACATGGAAATCGCCTTGCGTTCCGTCTGGCCCAGCACAAGACCATAGCCGCGGGTGAATTGCGGCGGCTCGGTCTTTGATCCGGTGAACTGGTTGACGGTTTCACATTCGGTCAGCGTCACCTCGCCCAATTCAATCGCAAAGCCCAGTTCGGGAATATCCATTTCCACGGTCACTGCACCAATGCGCAATTCGCCGACAAAGGCATGCGTGCGGCCAAAGCCGCGCTGCGTCGAATAGGCCAGCGACAAGAGGAACCCCTCGTCGGCGCGGGCCAGCGCCTGCAGGCGCAGCGCGCGGTCGGCGGGCAATTCCATCGGTTCCCGTGTCAGATCGCGCGGGGTGGCGTCGCTGGCCGGTTCCTGCTGGATCAGGCCTTCGGCGTTCAGGAAATCCGTCACATGCGGCGTCGGGTCCAGCCGGGCGGTGCCCTGCGGGGCATCCGGCGTATGGCCTTCCGCCATCAATTTGAAATCCAGCAGACGGTGCGTGTAATCGAAGGTCGGCCCCAGAACTTGCCCCCCCGGCACGTCCTTGAACGTGGCCGACACGCGCCGGTCACAGGCCATCGCGGCGGTATCCAGCGGGCGCGAGGCGCCGAAACGCGGCAGCGTGGTGCGATAGGCGCGGATCAGGAAAATCGCCTCGATCAGATCGCCACGCGCCTGCTTGATCGCCAGCGCGGCCAGATCAGGGTCATACAGCGAGCCTTCTGCCATCACCCGGTTCACCGCCAGCGCCAGTTGTTCGCGGATCTGCGCCACCGACATCTCGGGCACCGCCACATCGCCGCGCCGTTCCTCGGCCAGCCAGGCATGGGCATTGTCGATGGCGCGTTCGCCACCCTTGACCGCGACATACATCAGCCAACCCTCGTGGTTCTGGGCAGCGCCGCCGCGCGGTCCCCGCAGGTGAAGTAGAAATCCAGCCCCAGCGGGAACAGCGCCGCATTGTCCCGGAACGCCGCGACCTCGGGCAGCGACAGCGCCGCCGCGTCGCGGATGCCGGGGCCGGTCAG
>JBGSJU010000295.1:0-2121 GCA_041741655.1 Rhodobacterales bacterium | reverse complement strand
GCACGGGTCCGACCCCGCCGAGGCGCTGGCGCATCTGCGCCGCCGCTACGAAGGACGCGGTGTGCATCTGGTGCGCGTCGGTGATGGCTGGGCGATGCGGACGGCGCCCGATCTTGGCTTCCTGATGCGGGACGAGGTGGCGGAAACCCGCAAACTGTCGCGCGCCGCGATCGAGACGCTGGCGATCATCGCCTATCATCAGCCGGTGACGCGGGCGGAAATCGAGGAGATTCGCGGCGTCTCGGTCAGCCGGGGCACGGTGGACCAGTTGATCGAACTGGGCTGGGTCCGGCTGGGGCGGCGCAAGATGACGCCGGGGCGGCCTGTCACGTTTGTGGTCACACCGGCATTCCTTGATCATTTCAGGCTGGAATCGGCGCGCGACCTGCCCGGCGTCGCCGAATTGCGGGCGGCCGGGTTGCTGGACAACCGGCCTCCTCCCGGTATGGCACCGGGTCTGGGCACAGCGGAAACCGACGACGCCGAGGATGATCTGCCGCAAGGGCAAAGCGAGTTGTTCGAGGACTAAGCCGCGCCCCCCGGCGCCGCGCCGCCCGTCACTGGGCCATTTACATGCGGAAATGCTTCGACAGCTTCAGGCCCTGACCCTGATAATTCGACGCGATGTCGCGCCCATATAACAGGTCCGGAATGGCCGTCATGCGTTCATAGACCAGACGTCCGACGATCTGGCCATGTTCCAGAACAAAAGGCGCTTCGTGGCACCGCACCTCCAGCACGCCGCGCGCGGGCAGGCCATGGCCGAACCCGGGATCGAAGAACCCGGCATAATGCACCCGGAATTCGCCCACCATCGCCAGATAGGGCGCCATTTCGGCGGCATAGGCGGGCGGGATGGCCACGGCTTCGCGGCTGACAAGGATGTAGAACGCGCCCGGATCAAGGATGATGCGGCCCTGATCGCTGTGCACCTCTTCCCAGTAGTCGGCGGGGATGTAATGCCCGATGCGGTCCAGATCGATCACGCCCGCATGCGGTTTGGCGCGGTAGCCGACGAGGGTGCCCGTTGCCGGCCGCAGATCGACAGAAAACGCCAGACCCTCGCTGATGGTGGCGGGGCCATCAACCAGCGGTGAGAGGCTGTGCAACCGGGAAAGATCGACATCGGACAGCACCGATTGGCCATCGCGGAACCGGATCTGGTTCAACCGCATGCCGGGCCGCACCAGCACGGAAAACGATCTGGGGCAGATCTCGGCATAGAGCGGCCCGGCATAGCCCGCCGCGATCCGGTCGAATTCGACCCCGCCATCGGTGATGGTGCGCGTCAGCAGGTCCAGCCGCCCGGTCGATGATTTCGCATTCGCCACCGCCGACAGGCCCGGCGGCAGTGCCACGCGTTCCTGCAACGGCACGACATAGACGCAACCCTTTTCCAGCACCGCGCCGGGGGTCAGGTCCATGCGGTGCATCTGGAATTCGTCCAGCCGATCGGCCACGGTGCGGCCATGCCCGGTCAGAAACGACGCCCGCACCCGCGTTGCCACAGAGCCAAGGCGCAGATCAAGACTGGCGGGTTGCACCTGTCCGGGGACCAGAGCGGCATCGCTGGCGATCACACCCGCCGCATACAGGCGGTGCAAATCTTGGGAAGGCAGGACACCGGTCATGGGATGGCAACCGTCGCGGTAATTATCCCGAAGGATAAGGGGGATGATTTGGTCGGGCTAGCAGGACTTGAACCTGCGACCTCCCGCCCCCCAGACGGACGCGCTACCAGACTGCGCTATAGCCCGACGGTTCGCACGTCTTAGCGGTTTTGCGGGCAGGAGCAAGAGGATTCGGGCCGCAGGACCTGTCATTCCCGATCGGGCACCGCAGCCCGCAGGCGACGGGCCATGCTGACCAGACGTTTCACCAGCGGGATCAGGGCGGCGCGACTGGCCGCGGGCAATGGCGTCGTGCGATGCACCACCAGTGAAAGCACGCCGGTCGTTGCGGGGGCTGTCTCGGCGGCTGTTTCGGCGGCGGTAACCGCGACGGGATCTGTCGCGGGTTGGGTGGCTGCCACGGGCGGGGGTGTTTCGGGTCGGTCCGGTGGCAGGTCAATGGGCAGGCTGGGCTGATCCGCCGCGTCCGATCTGGCGGTTTCGCGCGCTT
>JBGSJU010000294.1:0-2106 GCA_041741655.1 Rhodobacterales bacterium | reverse complement strand
GGCGGGCCTGTCGGCGGGCAATGCCGTGCTGGGGTTCTTCGTGCTGCGCGAAACCGTCACCGACCGGACGCGGCGGGCGTTCGCCTGGGCCAATGCAAACCCGTTCGGCGCGTTCCGGCTGATCGGGCGGATGCCGGGGCTGACGCTGCTGCTGGCGGTGTTCTTCTGCTATCATCTGGCCAATGCGGTCTATCCGGTCATCTGGTCCTATTTCACCGCCGAACGGTTCGGCTGGTCGCCCGGCCTGATCGGCGCGTCGCTGGCCGTTTACGGCCTGTCGCTGGCGCTGGTGCAGGGGTTGCTGGTCGGACCTGCCATCGGCTGGCTGGGCGAACGGCGCACGGTGATCTGGGGCTTTGCCATCGAATTGGTGGCGCTGGTGGTCATTGGCCTGCTGACGTCGGGCTGGTGGCTGTTGGCACTGATCCCGGTGTCGGCGCTTGGCGCGATCGGGTTTCCCGCCCTGCAGGGCATTGCCAGCCGGGCGGTGCCCGATGATGCCCAAGGCGCGCTGCAAGGCGTGATGACATCGTTGATGTCCATTGCGATGATCCTTGCCCCCCTGACCCTGACGCAGGTGTTTGCGGCATTCTCTGGCCCGGCAGCACGGGTCTATCTGCCGGGGGCGCCGTTTCTGGCCTCGGCGGTGGTGATGGCGCTGTCGCTGGTCCTGTTCTTGCGGCTGCGGCCACGCTGAATGCGGCATCTGCTGTCGCATCCAGCCTAGCCGCTTGGCAAAGGCCGGGGCACCTTCGCCGCAAATCACGGGATGAGGGACCCCATGCAGAAAATCCGCGCCGCCGTCTGTCACGCCTTCGGGCAACCGCTTGTCATCGAGGAGGTGCTGTTGCGCGCCCCCGCGATGGGCGAGGTCGAGGTCACTTTGGGGGCCGTCGCAATCTGCCATTCCGACATCACCTATATCGATGGTGGCTGGGGCGGGTCGTTGCCGGCGGTCTATGGCCATGAGGCGGCGGGCATCGTGACCGCCGTGGGCGCGGGTGTGCCCGGCGTCAAGGTTGGCGACAGCGTCTGCGTCACGCTGATCCGTGCCTGCGGGTCCTGTCCGAATTGTTCCAGCGGCAAGCCGACGCTCTGCGTCACGCCCTATGACGGCGACAAGGGCCCGCTGACCACGCAGACGGGGGGCAAGTTGCATCAGGCGATGGCGACGGGCGGTTTCGCCGAAAAGGTGGTGGTGGACCAATCCCAGATCGTGGTGATCCCCGCCGACATGCCCAAGGATGCGGCGTCGCTGATTTCCTGCGGCGTCATCACCGGCGTGGGCGCCGTGATCAACGCCGGCAACGTGCGGCCCGGACAGGATGTGGTGGTGATCGGCGCCGGCGGTGTCGGTCTGAACGCCATTCAGGGCGCGCGGATCGCGGGCGCGCGGCGCATCGTTGCCGTGGACATGACGCCAGAAAAGCTGGCGATTGCGCGGGAATTCGGCGCGACGGATGGCGTGCTGGCGACCGAAGCGAAACCTTGGGCGGCGGTCAAGCGCCTGCTGGGCGGGCGCGGTGCGGATGCGGTCATCGTGACTGTCGGCGCGATCCCGGCCTATGATGCGGCCCCGAAATATCTGGGCTATGGTGGGCGGGTGGTGATGGTGGGCATGCCGCATTCCGGCGCGATGTCCACCTATGAACCCGTGATGCTGGCCGCCGTGGGGCAAGGCATGGTCGGGTCCAAGATGGGGGACGTGGTAATTCGCCGCGATATCCCATGGATGGTGGACCTGTACAGCCAAGGACGGCTGAAGCTGGACGAACTGATTTCCGGTCGCTGGACGTTGGACCAGATCAACGACGCCATCGCCAACACGAAAACCGGCGCGGCCCGGCGCAATGTGATCCTGTTCTCCTAATCCCCGGATGCGCTACGGGGGGCAGAGGCGCGGCGCAGGCGGTCGTTGATGGCGCGGCCCAATCCGGTGTCCGGGATGGGCGCGACGGCGATACCCGTGGGGCTCATCGCGTCCAGCGCATGCAGGTGGCGAAACAGGTTCGCCGCCGCTTCGGTCAGATCCCCGGTGTCCGACAGGGTCAGCGTGCCGCGCACAGGTCCGAAGCCCAGCATGACCTCGCCCGGGCCGGGCACCTG
>JBGSJU010000293.1:0-2598 GCA_041741655.1 Rhodobacterales bacterium | reverse complement strand
GCCGATATCCCCGCGTGATCCACCATGCGCGCCAGCATCCCCGGCGTGCCGTTCGACAGGATGGCGCAGCGCAACCCCGATTGCGCAAGCGTGGCCAGCACGCCCGGCACCTCGAGGAACGCGGGCAGGTGGTCGAACGCGGCCAGCAACTGTGCGCGCAGGGCAGTGTTTCCCGCAAGCCCATGTAACTCAAGCGCCCAGTCGAGCGCGTCGGCGGTGGTGGCATCAAACCCCTGATGCGGCCCCGTGATGGCGCGCGCCCAGGTGTATTCCAGCTGTTTGCGCCGCCAATCCTCGGCGAGCGCGGGCCAGACGGCGGCGAGCCTGTCTTGTCCGGGTTCGCGGGCGGCCTCGCGCGCGGCGGCGGCCACATCAAACAGCGTGCCGTAGGCGTCAAAGACGCAGGTGGTGATGGTCATGTCCGGGTCCGATCCTGTCGCGCGTCTGTGACACTGGCACGGGAAACGGGTGCGGAAAAGCAGAAATTCCTGCGCGACATCATGGCAATGCATTGGCCGGAAAACCATGTAGCCTGTCCGAGGACCACAGAGCACACAGGAGACACCCATGGCCGACGGCCCGATCGACACCATCCTTGAACGCATCCGCGATTTGCAGGCCGACCTTGACCGTGAGATCGCACGGCGGGCCAGCGCATTCCGCTATCGTCTGGAAGGCCGGCGCGTGGTGTTCGACACGGAAGCCCGCGCGGCGCATCGAGCGCTGCGGATCCGGTTGCTGGCGTTTCTGCGCCGCACCCGGCCACTGGTCGCCCTGACGTCGCTGTTCATCTACACGTTGATCATCCCGTTCGCGCTGCTGGATCTGTTCGTGATCGTGTTTCAGACGCTGTGCTTTCCGATCTACGGCATCCCGAAGGTGCCGCGTCGCGATTACATCCGGATGGACCGCCATCACCTGCAATATCTGAACGGGTTGCAGAAACTGAACTGCGCCTATTGCGCCTATTGCAATGGTGTCATTGCCTGGGTGCGCGAGGTGGCGGGGCGGACCGAGGCCTATTGGTGCCCGATCAAGCACGCCGCCCGGGTCGAAGGGCGGCATGACTATTACGCCCGCTTCGTCGCCTATGGGGATGGCGAGGGGTTCGAATCCGGACTGGCCCGCAACCGGCGCGCGGTCACGGGCCGGCCCGGCCCGGAGACGCGTTGACCCGGAAAGACGTCAGATGGTGATCAACACGGCACCGGCCCGTTTGCCGGCCTCGATGCATTCATGCGCCTGCACCGTGTGGTGCAGGGCAAACCGGGCGTGGACCGCCGGCACCAGCGCGCCGGTGGTCAGCGCGGCGTGCAACCGGTCGATCATCTGCGCGCGCAGGGCCATCGGCGTGATATAAATCAGCAGGAATTCCACCGTGATCGCCTTGAACAGATAGCTGCGGAACGGCAGTTCCGGCGTCATGTTCAACGCCGATCCGTAGGCCGCGATGGTGCCACCATCGCGCAGCACCTGGGCCAACATGGCGGCGTTGACGCCGAATTCGGGCTCGATCGCACGGTCTACACCGCGTCCGCCGGTCAGATCCAGCACATGCGCGGCCAGATCGGGGTCGCGGTAATCCAGCACATGCGCGGCCCCTGCCGCGCGCACCCGGTCTGCCGCGTCGGGGGCGCAGGTAGCGATGACGTTGGCACCGCCCCAGGCGGCCAGTTGCACCGCATTGTGGCCAACCGCGCCGGCCCCGCCCGAGATCAGCAGGGTCTGGCCCCTGACGTCTCCATCACGAAACACCGCCTCGGCCGCCGTAAGACCGGGGATGCCCAAGCAGGCGCCGGCCTCTGGCGACACGCCATCGGGTAGGGGAACCGCCTGCGCGGCGGGCAGCGCGATGAATTCTGCGGCGGTGCCCATGGCGCGTTGCCATTGGCCGTTCCAGATCCAGACCGGCTGGCCGATCCGGGTGGCGGGTACCCCATCACCGACCGCAACGATGGTGCCCGCGCCATCTGAATGCGGCACGATCAGCGGAAAGGCGGGCGCGGTCTGGCCGGGTCGGCCCATGCGGGATTTCACATCCGACGGGTTTGCGCCCGACAGCGCAAGCCGCACCAGCACCTCGCCCGGTGCAGGGTCGGGCGTCGGCAGGTCTTGCAGGGTCAGGACGCTCGCCGCCGGGCCAAGTGCAGAATAAGAGATCGCGCGCATGATGTCCCCCGGTTTGGCGGCAGGTTAGGGCAGGGCGCGGCGGTGCGAAAGGGGCTAGCGGCGGCGCAGCCGGATGATGACATCGACGGACGCAATTTCGGCGCCGTCGGGCGCCTGTGGCAGACGGGCGATCTGCAACTGGTCGGCGGGCGCGTCGATCAGGCGCCCAGTGTCTTCCCAGTAAAAATGCGGATGATCATGCGTGTTGGTGTCGAAATAGCTTTTCGCGCCGTCCACGGTGATCTCCGACAAAAGCCCGGCCTCGCAGAACGCGCGGAGCGTGTTGTAGACGGTGGCCAGCGACACGCTTTCGCCGCGATCCGACGCCGTGGCAAACAGGCTTTCGGCGGTCACATGGCGGTGCTGGCCATCGCCAACCAAGGCCTCGGCCAGCGCCATCCGTTGCCGGGTGGGACGCAGGTCCGCACG
>JBGSJU010000292.1:0-11542 GCA_041741655.1 Rhodobacterales bacterium | reverse complement strand
GCAGTTGCGGCGCGGCGTCGGGTTCCTGCTGCGGCCCCGGCACCGGTCGGTGTTCGCGGCGCACTACCTGATGGACAGTTCCACGCCCGCCAGTCGCCGCGCCCATCTGTTGCGGGTCGGGGGGCAGATGGACCGCCTGATCGGCAAGCCGGTGACAGTGCCCTTGCCCACCCCGAAGATGGAGACGGCGCGGTGACCCGCCGGTTCTGGACCGAATTTCGTGCGCCCGAATATGGCGCGATCGACCCGATGCGTACGATTGCCATCCTGCCGACGGCGGCGGTGGAACAGCACGGGCCCCACCTGCCGGTCGGCACCGATACGATGATCGGTCAGGGGCTGTGCGATCTGCTGGCCGCACAGGCACCCGCGGACCTTGACCTGCGCATCCTGCCCCTGATGGCGGTGGGAAAATCCAACGAACATCTCTGGGCGCCCGGCACCCTGACGCTGTCGGCGGAAACCGCGCTGCGTGCATGGACGGAAATTGGCCTGTCGGTGGCGCGTGCGGGGGTGCGCAAGATGGTGATCCTGAACAGCCACGGCGGCAATGCCGACCTGATTTCCATCGTCGCGCGCGAATTGCGGGTGCGGGCGGGGATGTTCGTTGTGCGCGCCGGATGGACTGCGTTCGGACTGCCCGACGGGGTCTATTCCGATCAGGAAACCCGGTTCGGCATCCATGGCGGCGACATGGAAACCTCGCTGATGCTGCATTTCCGCCCCGATACGGTGGACATGACAGCAGCACGCGATTTCCGGTCCAGCGCCGAAACCAGCGCCATCGCGCCCATCGGCGGGGTCGCTTATGGCTGGATCGCGTCAGACCTGAACCCCGACGGCGTGGTGGGCGAGGCGCATCTGGCCACCGCCGACAAAGGCCGCGTGACCGCCGACAAGATCATCACGGACGTGATTGGTTTGCTGCGCAAGGTCGAAGCCGCGCCGCTGGACACATTCCGCCCGGTGGACGACGCCGATTGACTGGCGAGATTTTACTTCGGGGCTTTCAATAAGTGGCCCATGCTCAGATAGACATGGCTGCAGGATGGGTCCGGCGCCCGGTCCAGATCGGCGAGCGCGCCCGACAACCAATCGATCACCCGTTGATGACCGGGGGTTCCGGGCGCGGCGTTCAGTTGTTTCAATTGGCCGTCCAGATCAGCGGCCAGCAGCGGCCTGACCTCCAACGCGCCGGTCCCTAGCGTGGCCAGCCGCAGCAGGGACAGCGGGTCGATCGCCGCCACGGTCTTTGCCCCGGAGAGCAGGGCCATGGTCTGCCGCAGGCTTTCGGTCAGGTCCGGGACCAATGCCTGGTCCAGCAGAATGCCGATATCCTGCGCCACCATGTCGATATCCACGAACACGGTATCCAGAGTGCTGTCTGAGGGCGCCGAAACGGTGGCGGGTGCCGGGTCCACCCCGGCCTTGCGAAACGCAGCGTCAATGGCGTCGCGCAGCAGTTTTTCGGCTGCAGCCACATCGGTCAGCAGGACGGTGCGATCCGCGCCCTTGCGATCCTCGATCAACACATCGCCGGCCCGCAGGGTCTTGACCGGGCCTTCAAGGTAGGACGCGGCATAGCCGACCTGTGTGGCCCCCCCGATGACCAACAGCCAACTGCGCGCATCACCCCGGTCACGCCGCGCGATCTGCGCCAGCGGATCGGCGTTCGGATCATTAATGCGGTCGATGAACCGCGCCAGTTGCGCCGGGGTTTCATGCGGCCAAGGCTGGCCTTCCAGCACCAGAATGACCTTGTCATAGGGCGTTGTGGCCGATGTCAGAATGCGGGTCAGATCGCCCAGCATGCGATCCAGATCGGCCGGATCGGACACGAAGAATTCGCCGGATCGAGTCTGGGCCGTCATGGCCAGCGCCGCGAAATCAGAGGCGGGAACGATCGGGGCCAGTTGCCCGGCGGGGCCAATTTCGACCCAATCGATCGAATAGGCCGACGCGCCGTAAACTGCCGTCAGGCCCGGATCAAGCGCCGCCAGACCCGCCGCGTTCACGTCATTGGCGGCCCCCACCACCAACAACCGCGCGACCGGGGGCGACAGGGCCACCTCCGGGGCGGCCGGGACAACCGTTTCAATCCGGGTGTCCGGCAGACCGACCAGACGATAGGTGCCGCCCGCGATGGTGGTGCCTTGCAACAGCGATCCCTGCGTCACGACACGCAGCATCGGACCACCCTCGGGCAGCACGACCTTCTGGTCTGCCGGCAAGGGCAGCAGGTCATCCGTCATCGGAAAGACCGTGAAGGCGGGAATGGTCGCCGGGAGGTCCGGGGCCAGCATCACCGCCGCGTTGAACCCGGCGTCGGGCACCGCCCCCGCCCAATCCACCCGGCGATTGTCGCCCGCAAGGCAGGCGGCGAAGGGTTTGGCTGCATCAGCCGGCGCGGGACCGGGATCGACCGGCACGGTGCCGGTTGCAACGATCACGGCCACATCAACGCCGTCGCGGATGGCGTCGTCTCGCCGTGTAGCAGGGGCGGGGGCGGGGGTCTCTGGCGCAGGTTTTGGCCCGAAAATCCCGGCAATCGAGCCTTCGGTTTTCGGCGCGGCGTCATCCCCGGCGGCCTCGGACAAGGTGCGGTCCTTCATCGCGTCGGCCAGCGATGGCGCATCATCGCCGTCCCGTGGCGTTGCAGGCCCCGGCAATGCCCGGAACGCATTGCCCAATCCCCTTTCGGGGGGAGTTTCCGCACTATCGTCATCCGCGCGCGCATCCCGACCCAGCGGGCTGTCCGGTTCGGCCAGAGTTTTCTGGTTCGGGATCAGCAGACAGGTATCGCTGTCTTCGGGCAGGCTGAACTTGTCCTTGATGCGGCGGAACACCGGCGTTCCGAAATACAGCGGTTCGAAATCGGCCCCGCCATCGTTGATCGACGCAGCGCTGGACACCGACATCAACAGGAAATAGGCGCCGCGCGGTTCGGCCTTGAACAACCCGAACAGGGGACTGTCCCCGCCATCGGCCCGCACGGTCAGGTCCTTGCCGTCACCATCCCGGAACGACCATTCGGCGCCGTCTTCCAGCGTGAATTCACCGACCAGTTCCAGCATCTGCGCCGGATAGCGTTCCGCCAGATCATAGCCCCACCGGTCACACCGTCCCGCCGCGGCGGACCCGGGCAGACCTGCCGCCAGCACGCCGCAACAGGCCAAGATCCGGCCCGCGCGCGTCATCCCTGCAACACCTTCGCAGGGTCCGTGCGCGCCGTGCGGATCGACGGCCACAGCGCCGCCAGCAGGCCGATCACGATGGCCGCCACCAGAATCGCCCAGAAGAAATCGCCGACCGGGGCAAAGATGGCATCGAAATCCTGCGCGTCCTCGCCGGTGGCGGCAGCGGCTTCGGCGCTGCGGCGTTGCAGCATGTCGCGCGTCTGGTCGATCAACAGCGTGCTCAGCCCCAGCCCCGCCAGCGTGCCGACGGTGACCGACAGGAAGATCGACATGATCTGCGTCAGCACCAGATCGCCGCGCCGCATCCCCAGCACCCGCCACAGGGCCAATTCCGCCTCGCGCAGTTTGGCCGAGGTAAAGATGTTCACGGCCACGGTTACCACCACGGAAATCACGATCAGCACCAGCAAGGGCACGAACACCCGCCACGCCGTGTCCTGAATATCCAGCGCCCATTTATAGTCCCAGATATCAGATTCCGGTTTGTAACCCATGCGCGACAGCGTGGTGATCAGCGGCAGCACCCCGCGGATTTCGCGGGCATAGACATGCAACGTGTCCTCCCACGGGAAATCGGTCAGCGTCGCAAGCGTGGCCTCGTCGGGCCAGTTATCCGGTCCGGCATCGGGCGGCAGCCGGTTTTCCAGTTTGCGGTCCTGCACCAGTGCGTCGAAATACAGCAAGGTCTGGTTCGGGAAATACAACTGCCGCCCGCCTTCACCGTTCAACACGATCCCGGTCAGTTTCAGCGCCACGGGTTCTTGCGCCACCAGTTTGCGCTGGCTGTCATAGCGGTTGATGATCACGCTCACCGTCTGGCCGATCAGATCGTCATAGGTCACCTTGCCGCTTGCAATCGCGTCGCTGTCGAACACCTCGCTGATCAGGCCGGCGGTCAGGATCACCTCGGGGCGGTTGTTCGCCGGCGAAAACGCGCCGCCGGCGACAAAGGTCAACAGACCCCATTCCGGGTCGTCCGGATGCAGGCCGGACACCGAGAACGTCTTGGGGTCGCCTTCCCGCACCACCACACGGGTGGTTGTCGCCCGGCGCGGCACCACCTGCATCGTCGCTTCCATCGCGTCGATTTCGCCGCGGGACGGAAACCGGTCGGGTTGATCGCGGTCCTTGTTTCGGGGTTTGATCTGCACCCGGTTCAACCGTGATCCTTCGGTGATCTTCTGGTTCACATAGGCCTGCGCCCCGGTGATCACCGAGGTGAACACGCTGACCTGACAGACCCCCACGATCAGCGAGGCCAGCACCAGAAACAGGAACAGCGGTCGCAGGATGGTTTCGGTCCACGCCTGCTGCACCAGCACCCCGAACGGCGCGCGCGGACGCCAGCCGTTCAGGATCGCGCGGCCTTCGGCGGGCATGCGCGGGGCGATCAGGTCGGTATCGGGCGCCAGCCTGGCCGCCGCCTGCGCCCCGGCTGTGCTGTCACGTTCATGCAGGACACCGCCAACCAGTTCCACCTGCCGGCCGACGGAATAGAACACCTGATCATGGCTGACCACGATCACGGTATGGCCCTGCGCGGTCAGGGACAAAAGATGCTGCACCACCTCCTGCTTCAGATCGCCATGCAGTGATGCGGTCGGTTCATCGGCCAGAATGATGCTGGGCCGGGTGATGATGGCGCGCATCACCGACGCGCGTTGCGCCTGCCCGCCCGACACCTTGCGCGGTTCGCTGTCCAGCGTATGGTTCTGTTGTTCCTTGGCCTTGAAGAAGGTCGGCGCCTGTTCATCGACGATCCGGCGCAGGTCAGTGGGGGCATGCACGCCCTGCAACAAGAGCGGCACCTCGATATTGCGCCGCAGGGTCATGTGGCTGAACAGCCGGCCCTCCTGAAAGATGAAGCCGATGTTGTTGGCGCGCAATTCGTCCAGATACCATTCCGGCTGGTCGCTGATCGGGACATCCTCGAACAGATACTGCCCGGAGAACCCGGTATCCAGCATGCCCAGAATGCGCAGCAGCGTGGTCTTGCCCGACCCGCTTTCACCCCGGATCACCGTGAATGTGCCGCGTTCGATGTCCAGATTGACATCCTGCAACACCTGCACGGTTTCGCCATTTCCGGCGGTGAATTGCCGCGAAATGCCGCGAAGCGAAATGACTGATCCCTGCACCTTGTTCTCTCCACACATCCGGCCAAACGCGGGCAACCCGAGGCGGCCCGTGGTCAGGATTTATGGCAGGGCCGAAATCGGCATCCAGACCGCCGGTTGTGCGTCGAATTCGGCCTGATTGCCCTCAAGATACTGGCTCAGCACCGTGGCAGCATCCTGAATGCGTTTCGTCATCGCCAGCCGTTCATTCGGCACCATGGCCGGAATGTAGTTGATGTCGAAATTCAACAGGTCCGAGCGGAACTGGATGCCCAGTTTCTTTTCGATGATCGCCTCGATCGGTTCGGACGGGTCAAAATCCTCGCCGGCAATCGTCGCGATGGCCTCGGAAATCGATTGCAGCATCGCCTCTTCATCCACACCGACGGTGGACAGCACGGAATACAGGTTGATCAGGTTGACCAGCGTGTCCTTTTCGATCTGGATCTGCGGCTGCAGCAGGTCGTCGTTTTCCAGAATGAAGCCTTCGCGCACCAGCACGCCGCCATCGCCCGGTTCGATGTTGAAATCCACCCCGGCGCTACGCAGGCGTTCCAGCATTTCACCGTCCAGCACCTCCAGCGGGATGGTGGCAAAACCTTTCAGGTCGAAATCCAGTTTCTGCAACGCACCTTCGCCGGCGGCAATGGCTTCGCCGGCCTTGGCGGACAGTTGCAGCACCACCTGTTCGGCGATTTCCTTTTCCTTCAGCCCGGCGCCATAGGCAATGAAACTGCCGCCGGATTCGGTGGCCAGCGTGGTCAGCACCGGTTCCAGATTCGGCCCGGCATCCGGCCCGGCCTGCACGGTGATGGTGGGAATGTTCTTGTCATACAGCCCGCGCGCGATCGACAGCGCATCCTGCCCGACCGGCACCCGGTCCTTGTCATCCAGCCCGCCGATGGTGGCGACCTTGGCATCGCCGTTCAGCACGCCGATGATGATCTTGCGGCCCGATTGGCCCCAGTCATAGATGTTGTTGGCGAAATACATCGCATCCAGGATCGGTTCGGCGACATCGCCTCCGCCGGTCATGAAATCGGCCGCCTTTTCCAGCGCCGCCGCCGCATCCTTCAAGGGCAGGGGCGCGACTTCGACCAGCCGTTCGGCATCACCGACATCGCGGTAGAACAGGAACCCCATCGACGATCCATCGACCACCTCCTTGGGCAGCGCGGTCAGCGCGCCGGCAATCGCCCTGGCCGTTTCGCGCGCAAAGGTTTCCATCGAGGCGGTCGCATCGAACACCACCAGAATGGTCGCCGTGGTCAGCGCCTCTTGCGCCGCATCCACGTCTTCCTTTTTCACCTCGATGCGGGCCTGCGGCGTAATCGCGGCGGGCAACAGCACGTTATAGACCCGCTTGTCGGCGATGCCGCGCAATTTCTCGACCTTGCTGCCCAGCACTGGATAGGGCCGGGTGGACCGTTCGCGCAGCCGCGTTGCCTCGAGGTTTTCCTTGAAGGCCGGCGGATACAGTTTCTGGTTGCCGCTTTCCATGAACTGGCTCAGCACCGACTCGTCATCCCAGGCGACGATTTCCGGACGTTCTTCCAGGAATGCGATTTCCGAGAATGTCAGCGCCTCGCGCGTGGGCCAGTCATAGGTCTGTGCCTTTTGCACAAAGCCGGTATTGCCCGACAGCGCCTCTTCGACGGTATTCGCCGGCACATCGGTGACGCGGTAATAATCACCGGACTCGCAGATCACGAAATAGGGCTGCAGAAGTTCCAGCGTGAACGCCTCTTCGGTGCCGCTGGCATCCTTGTAGGCCATGATCTTGTCCGACCCGGCGACCACCTTGCTGATGAAGCCATATTCCGTCTTGGCCATTTCGGTGGCATCGCAGGCCATCGCCACGACGGGCAGGCAGAGGGCGATCGCCGTCGATACAAGAAGCGTGCGCAAAATCATGTTACCTCATTGAATGAAATCAGCCCGTCGCCTCAAACTGTGCCCGATTATGATTTTTCCATCAACCGATTCGGACCCGCGTTGCCGCCTGTGCCGGCTTTCGGTTCCGGCTGTCGGATTTCGGGCTGTCCTTGCCGAAAATCAGGCATAGGCTGCGCGGCAACAGGCCGTTTCGGGCGGCGTCACGGCACCACCCCGGACCGGCAATTCGCAATGCAGGACACGAATGACCAAGACCGCAACGACGCAACCGGACCGCAAAAGACGCCTGCGCCGGATGGTGGCGCAGGCATGGCTTGGCGCGCTGATCAGCATATGTCTGGGGACGGCGGCGCTGGCGCAGCCTGCGGCCTGTGGCGCCCCCAAGGATCTGGGTCAGGTCCGGGCCGATCATCTGGCGCGCCTGAACGCGCATCGCGTCCGGCAGGACCGCGGGCCGCTGGCATCGGATGACCTGTTGAACCGGGTCGCACAGGATTACGCCTGCCTGCTGGCCCGGACCGGGCATTTCGACCATGTCGGCCCAGACGGATCGACCCTGACGGACCGCGTGCGCCGGGTCGGGTATCCGTTCTGCCGCCTGGCGGAAAATCTGGCCAAAGGCCAATTGAACGTCGCAGAGGTGATTCTCGGATGGGCCCAATCCCCCGGCCATGCCGCCAACATGCGCAACCGGTCGCTGCGCGATGTCGGTTTCGGGGTCGCGTTCATTGGTGATCCGGTCCCGACCAAAGCCTTGTCGGACCTGACGCTCAGCGGCCCGTTGACGGGCGGCGGTCCCGCTCGCGTGACGATGGTCTGGGTGCAGGTCTTTGGCGCGGGGTGCGATTAGGGCACGCGATCAGGGCGCATCTGCCACGACGGTCATCAGCAGATCATTGCGGATCAGCCAGACCGGCACCGCCTGCCACGACCGACCGTTTCCGGCCACATTGCCCAACGCGGTTTCGGCGGCGGCCGTCTGCGGCACGATCACCGGAAACCCGGCGGCAATCTGACCGTCCGCCAAGGCCGCATAGATGTCATCATCACGGGTCCGGGCGGATTTGAAACCCGGTTCGGCCAGCAGAACCGCCGCAATGTCCGCAGCGTTGCGGGGATCATAGGCGCGGATGCGCGCGGTCAACCCGAAGGATGCCGCACTTTCGGTCAGTTCCGGGTCCAGTTCCGGTGTGATCTGCACCACATGCAACCGGTTCTGGTCGGCGGTCGCAATGCCGGGCGGCATCGCCAGATCACCGCCATACAACACGATGACCTGCCGGTCCCGCAGCAGCGCCGCCGGATCATTGCCGCCACCGGGCCTATCGGGGGTGGGCCCATCTGGGGTGGGCTGCCCCGCCATCGCCAGATCGGCAAGGTTGGTGTCCTGCGGTCGGGAGAACGTCCGACCATCGGTTGTCGTGACCACCACGACATCGGCCAGCCCCGCCTCTGACCGCACCAGCGGGCGGGCAAGGTCGGTCATGAACCGATCCAGATCCCGGGCCGCCGACCCGCTGACATCCATCACGATGGTGGGCGGCAGGGCCGCGTCACGGTCAGCCACGGCGCGTTGCCATGCGGTCAGCGCCGGAATGGCCAGCGGCAGCAGCACCTGCAACGCGACAATGTCGCGGTCACCACGTCGGATCGCGCGCTGATCAAGGATCGGCAGGGTCATGGCCGGGCTACGCGGATCAAACGACAGGATCAGATCGCTGCGCGATCCGGCGACATCCGTTCCGGCAAGGAAATTTTGGACCCGTGCCACGTCGAACCACAGGCCCAGTCGCGGCAGGTCGGCCTGTCCTGCCGGCAGGGCGACCTGTCGTTTGCCTGTCTGCACCGGCAAGACCGCACCGGCCACCGCAGGACAAGGCCGCGCTTGCCCGTCGGCGGGCAGGAACGCGCCAAACGAGGGTATTCCGGTGTCTGGCGCAACCATCAGAACAAAACGGTCAGGTTCCGCAACGCAGCCGGTTTCGGCCCCAGCAGAACCCGCCACCGCATGCAGCACAGCCGCAGCGATCCACCACCGGGACGCCATGACCGGTGTCAGAACTTGATCTTCGGAGCCGCCGGCTTGGCCGCGCCACCCGCCGCGGCCGGGGCGTTGCGCAGGATGAAATCCGAACTCCACAGCGCCATGGTCATCAGCCCTTTTTCAAAGCTGACGGTCATCACGTCGCCGCAGCTGGCCGCAACACTGGTCAGCGTTTCCGGGGCCAGCGTCAGACCAGAGGCCGCAGTCCAGGTCATGGCATCCGCCGGCGTGGCAATGTCGCGCGCCGCGACTTCGATCATGCCGCAGGACGCGCGTGCCGCCTCGGACACGCGGGCGGCGTCGCGCTGGGTCTTGTCACCGATCCACTGCAGGTTATTGTCCACCAGCGTTTCACGGCCATAGGCGGCAATCATGTCCGGCAGGATGACCTCGTCAAAATCCTCGCGCGTCAGGTCTTCAGGCAGGATCACCGTCCGCACGACGGCAAAAGCGCCGAATTCTGGCGTGGCCTCGTCGTGGAACGATACGAATTGCTGGCTGCCGGGTTGGGGCCAGTTCGCCTGCGTCCACATGTGGCCGGACGAAAACAGCGCATTGCCACCGAACACATCCGGGCCGGCGTCCAGCTGGCGGAACGCCATGCCGGTTTCCGACGCGATTTCATCGGCAAGGACATCGGCGATTTCATCATCGGTCAGACCCAGACGCACACCCGCGATTTCATAGGTGTCCACCTCGGCCGGGGCGAATTTCGGCTCTTCGACCGGGGCCGGTTCGGCCATCACCGCATTGCCCTGATCATCCTTGGCGGCAATCTTGCCGGCAACAACCACTGGTTCAGCCACCGGGACAAAGTCGCGATCCTCGACCGCCGCCAACAGGCGCACTGTCGGGACCGCGTCACCGGGCAGGCCCTTGGTCGCCTTGTAGGCCATGATGGCCTCGCGGGTCTTGCGCCCCATGTCACCATCAACAGGACCCGGATCGAACCCCGCCGCCAGCAGCGCCGCCTGCAGGCGGCGAATGCCGTCCTTGTCGAGGTCCGACGCAATCTCGATCTCGAAACGCATGGGGTCATCGACGGCCATGCCCGCATAGGCCGGTGCGGCGGCAACCAACTGGTTGATCTGCGCGCCCGTCAGGACGCCGGTGACCGCATAGCCCGACGCGGACTGCCAGTTGCGGATCGCGGTCCGCGTCCCGTTGCCGAACGCGCCGTCGATGCTGCCGGAATAGAACCCGCGCGCCTGTAACCCTTGCTGGACCAGAACCCGCTGGTCCGTGGTCAGCGCGATCGCATCATTGCCACCCGCGCTGGGCGTCTTGGCCGCCTTCTTGCCGCCGCCCTTGTTGGCGCCGTTATTGGCGGCATTGCCCTTGGATTTTTTCTCGCAGGCACCGGCCGCACAGATCAGGATGCCGGCGGCCACCAGCGCGGCAATCCCCTTGCCGCCGGCTTGCGCCGGTGTGGGGGCGGTAAATGACAGGGCCGCAACCAGCGACGCGATCGCGACAGTTCCCGTTCCATGTTGCGCTATCCGGGTCGCTGCCGACCGCTGCCGTGAAACCAGAATTTCTGCCATGTCACCCTCCATCGCGCGTTTGATGATATCATGCTTGTCGCCAATAGGATGCGTCAAGAAATTATTGGCAATCCGCCATTCATTCCGTAATTTCAGGCATTTGAATAATTTCCTCAATGCGATGAAATGATGGCGAAACTTGATGTGCCATTGCCGATTCTCCGGCCTTGGTTCATTGGACCCGGCTTTGACCGACGTTAGGGGTTGCCTATTGATTGCCCAGTCTGGACAGATGGGTCGTATGGGATACCTGATTGCGGGCATGATGGCGCAGAGATGGTACAGAAATTTGCCGGCACTGGCGCGTCAGGGGCTTGGCATTCTTGTGGTGATGGCGACGGTCACGGCGCCCGCCAGCGCCGAGGTGCGTCTGGTGCCCGGCGATGGCGAACGGACGCCGCGCTGTTCCGCCATCCTGACGCCCAGCGCCCATGCCACCCCCGATGGCACGCGCCCGCTGCGTCTGCGCCTGATCACGGATACCGGACGCGACCTGCGACTGGGCCTGTTGGCCAATGACGATCCGACCCGGATCGAGGTCGTCGCCGGGGACACGCGCATCGTCTTTGACCCGATCCGCATCGAAACGCTTGCGGAAACGGCCGATCATCCGGTCTGGCCTGCGCTGCTGGCGGCCTCGCGGGTGCATCTGACCGAACGGCGCGATGATGGCCCGCTGCGCACCGCGCGGTTCGATGCGCCGGACCTGCCGGGTTTGCTGGACCGGATGGCGCGGGAATGCGG